>JAQNCT010000093.1 GCA_029077825.1 Acidocella sp.
AACATCAAGCTCCTGGCCGCATAGCCAGGCATTATCAACCGGCGGGATTCTATCTTAACACCAGCCAGTTCCTGTCCAAGCTTCGGGGACCACCTCACAGCTCCGCTTAAACGGCTGAAAAACATGCGCGTTGTTCACCAACATGTCGATTGGTCGCTTGCTATAGGGCTCTGGGATAATAACCCTGCATTACTGATCCGGTGGAACGGTGACCCGGATCATCCGATGGGAAATCCGGTATCACATGCACGCGCGACTTGGTTTGTTTTGCCAGAGGACTTTTGGTCTAGCTCCTTAAGCCTAGTTCCGGAGGACGTGGGGACTAAAGCTTTGAAGTGGCTAAACGATCAAAAGTGAGAATTTCAAACTGAGACACTACCCTATAATTAGACAAGTCCTTCAGGACAATGGTATGAATTCCGGCTGAAAGTGTTCCCGTAAAACTGCCAGTCGGCGTGGCGGCTGAAGCATTCACTGGCGATACCTGCACCTGCACACCGCCATCAATTACCGCCACCATGTTCAGCAAGCCAAAAGTCTGATTGCCCGTCTCCAGCGCATTCCAATTAATGCTGTAGGTGCCCGCGGCCGCCATATTGAAGGTAAAGGTCGCGCTGGCGGGAACACCTGTCCCCAAACCAAAATTCTGCACCGCATTATATTTGCCCGTAGCCACATTGCTGGTGGACCAATTATCCGTAAACGTCGCACGACCAACCAAATTACCGGTCCAGGCGGCGCTCACGGTCTGGGTCTCTCCCACTGCCGCCCCTAAAGTACCAAATGTTGACGATGATGCACTCCCTGCGCTCACCACCGCTCCCTGGCCAGTGCCCGTATTGGTCTGCGAATTACTGGTCAGATTTGCCGGCAAAACGCCCATCACCCCTAACCCGGTCTGAGAAACCGAAAGCACCGAAACCGAACCATCCACATTTCCTGTCAGCGCGCCACTCATTTATTTTCTCCATAAAATTGTCACACTCACCCCCGGCCCGAAAACCCGCGAATTGAAAATCAACGCAGTGCCCGCATTGTTCCAATACCGTTATCTTTACCGACCTTGAAAAGCGTTAAGGTGTGAAATACTTGAGCGTCAAGGCGTAAAAAATGTTTATTTATTTTTATAACAATGGAATAATTTTCATCGGCCCGTATAAGCCGATTCAATTATTTAATTTAACGTAATCTGGCTCTAAAAAAGGCGCCCGCTTTACCCCGGCCGCACCAAATCGAAGCGTGAATCAGCCCTCACCTCCGCATAGGCTGACGGTCCGCCCGCACGCAAAACAATCCCGGCATTGAATGTATCAAAAATACCGTCCTTGAGCAGGTGCTTGGCAATGTGAACGGCAATGACTTCCGCCAGCACCAGCCACGAACTTACCAAGACGCCGGTGTGGGATTTAAGCTGAACAATCTCCGTCACTTTGCATTCAAAATGCACCGGGCTTTCTGCCACCCGCGGTGGCGCCACAAGCCTGGAGGGCAAGTCATTCAGGCCGCTCAACGCGAATTCATTCGTGCCATATGAAACCGCGGCGCTGGATTGGTTCATTTGTTCCGCCACCGGGCGAGTAACGAGATTCCAGACCAGCTCGCCGGTTTCCCGCAAATTCCTCAGGCTATCTTTCGCGCCGTTGCTAGAAAATCCGATGATCGGCGGGATATAATTAAAGGCGTTGAAGAAGCTATACGGCGCTAAATTGATTGAACCATCTTTGCCCTTGGTGGAAACCCAACCGATCGGACGCGGGCCGATGATGGCGTTGAACGGGTCATGCGCCAAGCCGTGGCCTTTAGCGGGTTCGTAATAATAAACATCATCAGTGGTCATGCGGTCTCCGATTATTTTAAATTATAAAGCAATCGCTTCAATAATCACGTTGGCGTAAGCGTAAGGATATTCATCAGTCAGAGACAAAAACAGGCTCGGCCTATGGTTGGGTGGCGTAATGAATTGCAGCCGTGCCAGGGCACCGTTATGCAATGAAACTGTCGGCTGGCCCGACGGCAAATTAATCACCCGCAAATCTGCAAAAAAAACAGACCTGCGAAAACCCGTGCCCAGCGCCTTGGCGCAAGCTTCCTTGGCAGCAAAACGCTTGGCAAAGGTAGCGGCGCGGTTCATGGGCCGGCGCTCAGCCTTGGCGCGTTCTTCTGGGGTAAATAATCTCTCGGTAAAGCGGTTGCCAAAGCGCTCCAGAGATTTTTCAATCCGACGGATATCGCAAATATCCGAACCAAGCCCAATGATCATGCGCAATACATCATGATTTGCCGCGCTCCACCTGCGCAATACCGGGCGCCCCGCGCAAGCCTGCAATCACCTGCCCCAGATGACGCACATCGCGCACCTCGACATCTACGAGCACTTCAAAGAAATCCTGCTGACGATGGACAATTTTCAAATTCGCAATCGCCCCATCCTGCTTGGCAACCGCATTGGTCAAATTCGCCAACGCTGAAGGGCTATTGCTGGCAATCACGCTGATCCGTCCGACAAAACCAGCAGAGCTTGGCTTCACACCCGGGTGGTTCAGATTATCCAAATCCCAATCAACATCAATAAAACGCTCAGGCGTGGCAGCGAATGTCTCTAGCGTGGCGCAATCCTTGGTGTGTACAGTTACACCTTTGCCCGTAGCCACAATACCGACAATTTTGTCGCCCGGCAGCGGGTGGCAGCAGCCGGCATAATGCACATCCATGCCTGCCACCAAACCGGTGAGCGCCATGCCAGTATTATTCTTGGACGCGGCGTGACGGGGCGAGCGGGCAGTAAGCGCGTTACCCATGAAGCCCGGCATCATGCGGGGTGCGCGTGCCTCACGCAATTGCGGATAGGCAGCATACACCACATCCTTGGGCCCGAGCGCCCCGGTGGCCACCGCCACGTATAAATCATCAAGCGATGCTTGCTTGAGTAATTTTAACGTCGGCTCCAGCACTTTCTCTGAGCCGTCCACACCCTCCTGCCGGAACGCCTTGGCCAGTGATGATTTTCCAGCATCACGATGCTGCTCACGCATCTGCTGCGTAAGGAAGCGGCGAATGCGCGCCCGCGCTTTACCAGTGGTTACAAAGCGTTCCCACGCCGGTGAGGGGGTACCACCGCGCGCGGTAAGAATTTCAACCTGATCGCCATTCTGCAATTCATAACGCAGCGGCATCAAACGGCCATTGATGCGGGCACCTACGCAAGTATCACCAATCTGGCTATGCACTGCGTAAGCAAAATCTACCGAGGTCGCACCACGCGGCAACTGAATCAACTGGCCCTTCGGGGTGAAGCAAAAAACTTGGTCCTGATACAGCTCGAGCTTGGTATTCTCGAGAAAATCATCAGGTGCTGCTGAATCTTCCAGAATTTCCAGTAAATCCTGTACCCAACGGAATTGCTTCACGTCGGCCTGGCTGGCATCCGCCTGCTTATAAAGCCAATGCGCCGCCACACCATTTTCCGCGATCATCTGCATCTCGGGGGTACGAATTTGCAGTTCAATCTTCTGGTTGCGTGGATGCCGCAGGGTCACGCCAGTATGCAGGGACTGATAGCCGTTTGCCTTGGGTGTGGAGATATAATCCTTGAACCGCCCTGCAATGACCGGAAACGCAGCATGAATGGCGCCCAGCACCATGTAGCAAGCCTCACGGGTTGGCACGATGATACGGAACGCCATGATGTCAGAGAGCTGTTCAAACGCCACATTGCGGCGCTGCATTTTTTCCCAGATTGAGTAAGGCGATTTCTCGCGGCCAGCCACTTCAATCGCTGAAATATCGGCTTCCTTGCAGACCCGCATAATCTCCTTGCTGACTTCCTCGATAACATCAGCGCCCTGACCCCGTAAAAAATTTAACCGGGCCTGGATCGTATCAAACGCTTCGACATCCAA
>JAQNCT010000036.1 GCA_029077825.1 Acidocella sp.
CACCGTATCACACGCCGCATAGCATATCCCGCAGTTGATGCATTCAATCGCCGCATCCGCCGCCATCCGCGCCGCCTCACTGGGTTTAATCGGCTCAATTTTATCGGCGCGCGTTTTGCTTCCTACAAACGTTCCCTGCGCCATCACCCATTTATCAAAAAACTGCCGCATATCCGCCGCCAGATCCTTGATGATCGGCATATTCGCCAGCGGCGCGATTTCAACCACGCCCTTTTGTGCCACTTTCGCCACATGGGTACGACAGGTCCAGCGCGGATGCCCGTTCACCATCATGGCGCATGAACCACACATGCCGACCCGGCAGGCAAACCGGTACGACAAGGTGGCATCCAAATGACGCTGCACCCAGGAAACAATATCTAAAATTGTCTGATTCGGACGCAGCGGCACTTCGTAGGTCTTGAAGCCACCCGCCGCGTCGCCGCGCCACAACGAAACTTGCAACATATCCGATGCGTTAGACATTTTCCATCCCAATACGGCCATACTGTAACCGCTTAATTTTTAGCAGATCTGGGTATTCAAATAAAACGCATAAGATTGAATATAAAGTTTAATTTAATTGAACTAAATGGCGCCGCCCCCGCGTTACTATCCGGCCCGGCAAGGGGGCTGCCGCCCCCGCCTGTGCCGTGACGGCTTGCAAAACCCCCAGCAGAGTTGCCGTAAGTGCCGATTTTGGGTGGTTCTGTATCTCGACGAGCCCGAGCGTGCGATAAACCAACGGTCCCGGTAAGGTCAGGCGCCGGACCGGCGGTGAGCCCGCTGGTTCAATCAGCCGCATCGGCACAATGGAAACCCCCATGCCCGCATGCACCATCGCGATGATCGCTTCCAGCGTATCGAGTACCATCGTCTCGCGTACGCGCAATTTTTGTTGTTTCAACTGCTTTTCGATCAACTGCCCAACCCAGGCGTGGCGCGTATAGCGAATGAACGGATATTTCTCGAGCAAATCTTCAACCGACTGCGTCGGCGCATCAATGGGCGCCACCAGCACCAGAGGCTCACGCAAAAACGGCGACCATTGCAGGCTGAAGCCTTTTTCCAACGGATCACTTACGAGCGCCACATCCAATAAATTGCGCCGCACTCGCTCCGCCAACTCCGCTGAAAGCCCCATCGCCAACTCCACGTGCAACCCCGGGTAGCGGTCGCGCAACATCACCAGCACACGTGGCGTGAGACCGGTAATAACGCTGGGCACCACACCCAGCCGTAAATTACCCCGTAAATGTTCAGCCTGTGGTTCATCGAACAAACGCTCATATTCCGCTACAACATTCTGGGCTTTGGCAATAAAACCGCGGCCTTCGTCAGTTAAAGTCGGCGGCCGGGTGGAACGGTCAAACAAGACGACTCCGAGTTGCTCTTCCAACGCTTGCATCTGTGCTGTCACCGCTGACTGAGTACGATACACCGTGCGCGCCGCAGCGACAAACGACCCGGCTTTAGCGATGGCCAGAAATGTCTTCAGATCACGGATGGACAAAAAAGAAAATACTCCTGTTAACGTAGATGCTAACTCAATAAAATTTAAATTAATGTTCGATTAATATTCAGTTCAATTGAACATTGTCAACGTCAAATCGTCGTCACCAGCCGCCAGTTTGTGAGAACCGTGCTAACAAAATGCCAAGACAGATATGCCAACCTGCGGATGAGTAAAGTTTTATGTCGATGTAATCATCTATCAAAAAAACCGGTAAAACACACGATATTTTTGTTATGGCTTGGGTAGAGAACTTTCAATAGCATGACATAAATTTAAAAATTGCAGTAATTTTCAGGGTCTGTTGTATTTAAATCACAGGGTACCGTATTTTTCTCGGCGAGCCTTATTAAAGCCAAGATCGATCGCCACTTACCCTATTGGTCACACAGCGTGGCTGAATTATCCGCATTCGTTTGGAGTAACACTGATGAAATTTCGTCTCGCGCTATTAACCGCAACCATCTTCGCCGCCCCCTTTGCCCTATCGCACATTGCGCACGCCCAGCCGGTCACTGGCCCTTACGTAGCGGGCGGATTTGGCTACAATATGGAGAATTCCCAGAAGGCCAAGGACCTCAATGTCAACGGCACCGGCGTCCCCTTCGAGGCCAAGATCAAGATGAAAAACGGCTATACCGGCGAGGCCAGCCTCGGTTATGGCTTCGGCAACGGCTTCCGCGTTGAGGTAGAAGGCGATTATATTCACGATAAAGCTGACAAGGTGAGTGCAAATGGCGCGACCTACGCTGCCAGCGGCTCTGAGGCTCGCTATGGCGTCTTCGGCAATGTGCTTTACGACTTCGACATCGGCCTGCCTTATTTATACCCCTATGTCGGCGGCGGTATCGGCTGGCAGGAATCTGATTTGAACAACTTCGCGGCTGGTGGCGCTTACACCAACAAGACCCGCGGCGCCCTGGCCTACCAGGGTATCGTCGGGTTGGCAGTGCCTATTGCGTACGTCCCGGGCCTGTCCGCAACTCTGGAATATCGCTTCGTCGGCCTGGCTGAATCGCGCAAGTATAACGGCACGTATAATGGCTTGCCAGCCTCAGCCAAGCTGCTGCACGAGTACAATAACCAAATCCTGATCGGATTGCGCTATCAGCTGTTCACGCCGCAACCGCCAGCCCCCGCTGTGACTCAAACCGCAGCGCCGGCAGCATCACCGGCGCCCGTAACGGCGCAAACCTATCTGGTCTTCTTTGACTGGAATAAGTCGGACCTGACACCGCGCGCTACGCAGATCATCGCGCAAGCGGCCTCCACCAGTAAGACAAGCGCGATCACCACGCTTGATGTGTCGGGCTACACCGACACCTCAGGCACGCCCGACTATAATATGGGCCTCTCTGAACGCCGGGCGAAAGCGGTGGCCACTCAGTTGGTGACCGATGGTGTTCCGCAATCGGAAATTGAGATCCATGCCTTTGGTGAAACGCACCTGCTGGTCCCTACCGGCCCAGGTGTGCGTGAACCACAGAACCGCCGCGTGGAAATTATTCTGAAGTAAACAAGTAAGTTTAGCGCGAATCAAACCCTTCAGACTTTCTCTCGGGAGAGCCTGAAGGGTTGCCGCAATGCAGGGCGGCGACTGGAATTGCCGAAAGAATAAAAGTGAAAGAGGCTATCATGTAACGGCCGCGCTCAGCACGCGGGATGAGTTGCGTGATGTAACTGTCATTGTTAATCAACTGCATGCCAACCGCAAACCCGGCGAACAACCGCGCAATACCAATCAGCGCCGATGAACCCAGACATGCAATGTCAAATTGTGCAGCACAATAGCCTGTCATAGAATAAATAAAGATCGAGCGTCGGCTAAACTTATCAGACACAAAACCAAATATGGCTGTGCTGATGAACATGCCGATAAAAAATTCGGCTAGTAAGCTGTCAAAACTATTGGTATTCAGCAGCCCTTTGTTTGATATCGTGTAAATTTCCGCACACACCAGACCGAGCGGTATGAAGCCCGGCATGAACAATTCAGAAAATTCAAACCAGCCACCGGCGGCAGTAGCCCCTCGCGGCAGGAGCATCGCGGCATTGTGGCGGCATTGCAAAGCCGCAACCCGGACCTGGCGGCGGCAACATTGCGTAAGCATGTTGAAAACGGTTACCAACGTTTTTTGGATACAACCCCTTAAACGGGTACGAAGATAATCCCCGCCGCCGCCTGATGGCAGGTCTTTTCGATATGCGTTTTGCGCATTGCTTCATAACCCCTTGCCAGATGCGAACAGAATGGGCAGGCTCTGTTTTTGAGAGACCTGACGACTGCGATGATGGCTTTTCAAATCTCTACCTAACCAAAAAAGGGTGACACTCATGAACACCAAAAAATTTGTCCTGCTGGGACTTCTTGCCGGCCTCGGCGCTACCGTCGCCATAAATGCCGCCCGGGCGGATACACTACAAGATATCAAAACCAAAGGCGTGCTTGTGGTTGGCGTCAAGGCTGACTACCCGCCGTTCGGCTCACTCAGCCCGAGTGGCGAGAATATCGGGATCGAACCGGATCTCGCCCGTGACCTTGCCAAAGGCCTGGGCGTCAAGGTGCAGTTTGTTCCTGTGGTGGCCTCCAACCGCATGCAGTTCCTCGAACAAGGCAAAATCGATGTCATGATCGCCACGATGAACGATACGCCCGAGCGCGCCAAAGTAATCGATATTGTGCATCCAGATTATTACGCTTCTGGTTATAATATTATGGTGCCTAAAACGCTTAATTTGACCAATTGGAACCAGTTGAAGGGCGTCCCCGTTTGCGCCATCCAGGGGGCCTTTTACAACAAGGAAGTGGCTGAGAAATTCGGAGCCGAAACAGTCGCTTTCACGGGTGTTGCCGAAGCCCTTACCGCGCTGCGCCAAGGCCGTTGCAACGCTTTCGTCTATGACGACACCGCGATCGAGGGCAAGCTGCAAGACCCGGCATGGAAAGATTACGACATGCCACTGCAATCGCAGGATGCACAGCCCTGGGGAATCGCTGTGAGATTGGGCGATACAAATTTGGCTGACTATATCTCAAAATCGATTATTGGTTGGGACAAGACGGGGCTTATTCTTTCACTCGAGACGAAATACGGAATCAAGCACGCGGCTTTCGCCGTACAGATGCACAATAAATACAAATAAGTAGTCACCTGCCATGAATTTGATCGCCGCGTGGTTTTCGCATCTCAACGATACCACCGGCATCAATTTCACGGTTTTTTACGACCAGTTTGATCGTGCCCGCTTCGTGCAAGGCTTTCTGGTCACGCTGGAACTCTGTGGCGTCACCATTACCGGCTCAGTACTGATGGGCATTTTGGGTGCCTGGGGCCAGGGTGCCACTTCAATCTGGCTACGCCGGCTGGTACAGTTCTATATTCAGATATTTCGAAATACGCCGCCGCTGGTGCAGGTTTATTTTTTCTATTTTGGCCTCAGCGCCCTGTTGCCAGAGGTCAAAAACAGCCTGGGCATGTCGCAACCACTAATCGGTGGTTTCGTTTGGGCCAGTATTTCCCTGATATGTTTCGCTGGCGCCTTTAATGTTGAAATTTTCCGCTCCGGCATTGAGGCTATCCCGCATTCAACCCTTGAGGCTGCAGAGGCGCTCGGTTTTACCCGCTTGCAAACCTACCGCCAGGTTGTGCTGCCCTTGGGATTACGGATTTGTATGCCGGCCCTGACTAATAATTTGGTAAATCTAATTAAAACCACGCCGTTGGCCTACGCCATCGCGGTGCCCGAATTGCTGTATGTGTCCAACCAGATATGGTCGGACAGTGAAAACGTTCCTGAAATGATGCTGCTGCTCTTCATCATCTACATCGCCCTCGTCGGCGTGCTGGTATTCATCATGCACCGCTGGGAGCGTGCACTGCGCGTACCTGGGCTGGGGTTATGAGAAAACCGATGCGCGTTATCCTGCCGCTACCCGAGGTACTGCAACGAGAAACGCTGCGCGCCTTGCCGGTGATGCGCCTTTCATGGCGACATGTTATTCTGCTCGCCGGTTTGTTGTGCCTGTTCACCATCGCCACTGACGCGGCCGGTAATAATGCTGTCCAAACCGGGGTATTTACAGTTCTGGCACGATGGACCCCCCTATTGCTGCGCGGCTTTGCGCTGAACATCCTCATCAGCGTTCTTTCGATGGCCATCGGCACGGGCCTAGGTGCCTTTTTAGGACTGGCCCTGATTTCGCCTGACCGGCCGCTGCGCAGCACCGCCTGGGGTGTCACACAATTTTTCCGCAACGCGCCTTGGCTGGTGCTCCTATTTTTCATGATCTTCATTTTGCCGTATCATTTACATATCGGCTCGTTCAAATTCGTTTTGCCAGATTGGTCGAAAGCGGTGATCGGCCTGAGCTTGCCAGTGATGGCCAACGTCGCGGAAATTGTTCGCGGCGGCGTGCAGTCGATCCCAAATGGCCAATGGGAGGCATCAGAATCGCTCGGCTTTACACGCCATCAGCAGCTTTGGATGATCATCCTGCCGCAGGCGGTCCGGCGGATGCTGCCACCATGGATGAATCTCTATGCCATCCTTACCACCTCAACCACGCTGGCCTCGATTGTTGGCGTGAATGATGTGGTGACCCTGGCGGGCCAGGTGTTATCTGCCGAGGGCAGTCGCCCAGATTTGCTGGCACCCATTTATGGCTACGTACTGATCATGTTTTACATTTACATCTACCCCATCGCCTGGGCGACCCGCCGCCTTGAGCATAAATATCAGGTCCACAACTAACATGGTTGAAGCTCTTCTCGTCATCGACAATTTGCATAAGCGCTTCGGCCAAGTCGAAGTCATCAAAGGCGTTAGCCTGACCGTGGGCAAAGGCGAGGTGGCGTGTATTATCGGCCCGTCAGGCTCCGGCAAATCCACCCTCATCCGCTGCGTCAATGCACTCGTCGCGTTTGAACAAGGCTCCGTCAAGGTGCTGGGCATCGAAGTGAATGACCCCAAGCTCGACAAGCTGCAACTACGCAAGCATGTGGGTATGGTTTTCCAGCAATATAACCTGTTTCCGCACCGCACTGCTTTGCAAAATGTGATGATGGCGCCAATCCAGGTGCTGAAGCGCAACAAGGCCGAAGTGGAGGCCGAAGCCTATGCGCTGCTCAAAAAAGTCAGGCTTGAGGGCAAGGAGCATTCCTACCCCGGCGAGCTTTCGGGCGGCCAGCAACAGCGCGTCGCTATCGCGCGTTCGCTCGCGATGAAGCCTGATCTGATGTTATTCGATGAAGTCACGGCCGCCCTCGACCCTGAAACGGTCGGCGAGGTTCTTATCACCATCCGCCAACTTGCCGAAGAAGGCATGACCTGCGTGCTGGTAACCCATGAGATGGGCTTCGCCCGCGAAGTTGCCAATGAAGTTTATTTCACCGACCGTGGCGTGATTGTTGAACATGCGCCACCCGCCAGCTTCTTTACCAACCCCACCGACCCGCGTACCAAGGCCTTCTTAAGCCAGGTGCTCTAACCGGCTATCAAGCTATCAGCAGGCTCCGCATGATTTTAAAAAATATGGTCGCACCCCTGCGTAACTGCGCACCACATCCCCCGGCGACACAGCTTTACGAAAATATCGCGAGACGCTCTCACAGAGATAAATCGTCTTCAATGACGGCACGCCAGGTCTGCCCCTGCGGCTGCGCTGAGATCAGGCGGGTCAGTGTACGAATATCAGCACCTCGCTCGGCCGCATCTATCGCATTGAGCACCACCAGGCGGCTATCCTCCACCCAGCAATCGGTTTAGGTGAACCCACGATAAAATTGCGGCTGCAAAATCCCGCCAGCCGCGTGCTTATTAAAACGCAACGCGCGTGATGCCGCCAGCCGTTTCCGCCGCGCCAGATGGTCATAGAAAAATAATCCGGCCCGGATCATCCAAGCCGGCCGCTGGTCCTCGGCGTGCGGCAACACAAATTGCAGCGGCCAGATAATATGCGGGGCAATATTCAACAGCCACTCGCGCTCCATCAGCGCCTCACGCACCAACCGGAAATCATAATACTCAAGGTAGCGAAAACCACCATAGATCAGTTTGGTGCTCGCCGATGACGTATGTGCGGCAAGATCATGCTGTTCAACCAGCAAAACCGACAAGCCACGGCCCGCCGCATCGCGAGCGATCCCCGCGCCGTTAATGCCGCCACCAACGATCAGCAGATCAACCGGCTTTGCTTGATTCGCATCAGACACCATGAAGTCATTTTAACGCATGTCAGCTCGTTCTGACAGGCTTATTGGCACTACTCCGCGGGGTTCGCCATCCGGCCCATGAACAATATCTCGCCACTGTGGTTGTTACGGATAAGATAGAGAAACGGATGGTCAGCCACAAACGGCACCGGCTGAATGCTAACCGGCAAGGGCGCCTCAGCCGTTGCCGTCATGGTCACGGCGGTCGCCGCTGCGGCCTCGGTGCCGGTTTCATCGACATCAACATAAGCCTGATGAATGACGCTACCCACAAACAGTGGATGCCCCGGCACATTCGCAATATCGCTGAGATCAGCCTGGGATTCTCTAAAGGCCTTGTTGATCCCCAGCATCATCAAAACATGGTCGAGGTCGAACGCCCCGCTAGTGGTAAATTTTGGCAGGGTCAGTGCCACCAGCGTATTCTGGCCGCCCACCAACCATGTGTTGAGTTGGGCAGCCCTAAGTCCGGCTTCAATAGCAGGCAGCCCGGCATCATCATCGGGCAATATCACCACCAGTGAGGTGGCACCGAAGCGATACGGCACCTGCAAGATTTTCACACCGGCGGCGATGGTCAAATCATAACTGGCTGTGTCATGCATCATATCAACGGAAACATCGGTGCCCGGCGCCGCATGAAACATTTGCTTGTAGGTATCCGATGTTTCGAACGATTTTTCCCAATCGGATTTGAAATAGATGGCGTTGGTCAGCACCATCCTGGTATCGGCGGACAGAATACCAGGGCCGATAAGATCCTGGATTTTATTGTTGGTCTGAGCTGCCACCCAATTATTGATGTTGCCGCGCGCCACCGGCTCATTGGAAAAATCAGTCGGCTTCAGCGCGGCACCAAAGCTGCTTTGAATACCGCTGATATAAGCTGCATTGAATGGATAATTCCCTGCCACCCACATCGCATTGGCCTCATGCAATTCAAACCCGGCGCTGGCGGTATTATTGGCGGCATTCTGCTGTGTCTCGGCTGCCAAAAACACGCTGCGTAAATCAGAGGTGCTGCTTGAGAGTAGGTTCAGATGCAAGGCGGCGGCAATCTCACCGGCGGTATCGCCTTTGGCACCCGCAAACACCATGCCCATAGCGGTGCTGATGCTGGAGGGTGAGAAAAATAAATTGCCGGGCTGCGCTTTCAGCTTGCCGAATAAATCCACGGCCGTGGCGTTTTCCGCCTGGGTCAATGGCGAAGACAGCAGCGCCACTTGGGCCAACGCCGGGCACGCTATCAGGCTGAAAGCCAGCATGGCGAGCATTGTAACGCGGTTTAAAATGGCGCAACCCCCAATTAGTTGCGCTAGACAAGCGCAAACATTGCGGTTTGGCAAATATTTGCAGATTAAATAATTTTAGCCTCGAATGGCGGCAGATAATCCGGCGCGTCAAACTCGATCACCCAAAGGTCGGAATCATATTTCAACTGCTTGGCGATATAAGCATCCGCCACCGGCTCCTCCACCGCTGCCTCGCCGGTGCCGCGCAGCCAGGCGGGCTCGCCCGAAGCATCCCGAATCTGAATCAGCACCATTACCCCGCTATGGCCCCGCAGCACCACCAACACGCCACCGGCATCGGCATCGCCCTTGCGGATCACCACACCGTAGCGGCCATCTGCCTGGCCTAAACGAAGGGCGGCCTGCACCCATAATCCGGCCTTGATACGGGGCTCACTCATGGCTAAGCGATACGCTCTACTGTTTTAACATTCTAGGCTTCGAGGAGACATCGGACATGAACTTTAAAGTTCACTACGCTACCGCTCTCGCCGCCTGCCTCCTGCTGGCCCCCCAGGCCCATGCCACCGCTGATAAGGTGACATTTGGTCTCGATTGGGTGGCTGAGCCAGAATATGGCGGGTATTACCAGGCGCTGGCGACTGGCATTTACAAAAAATACGGGCTCGATGTGAGCATCGTTGAAGGCGGCCCGCAGGTGAATAATGCGCAGTTGCTGGTGACCGGCCGGCTAACCTTCGACATCACCTCAAATTCGTTCCTCGCACTGAACTTTGTGCAGGAAAACATCCCCTATGAGGTCGTGGCGGCAGGGTTCCAAAAAGACCCGGATGTTCTGATCGCGCACCCTGGCACTGGCGAGGATAGTTTCGCAGCTCTAAAGGGCAAACCGATTTCGGTGAGTGATGATACAAGGGCAAGCTGGTGGCTGTACCTGAAGGCCAAATACGGCTTCTCGGACGACCAGTTGCGCCCATATAGTTTCAGCCTGACACCATTTTTTACCAACCCCACGGCGATCCAGGAGGCATACGTCACCTCCGAGCCTTATCTGGTGAAACAGCAAACCGGCAAAATGCCGGTAGTGTTGATGATCTCGGATGCCGGGTTTGACGGCTATGCGAGTTTGATTGCGACTTCAAAAAAACTGGTGGCAACCAATCCTGACCTGGTGAAGCGCTTCATCGAAGCCTCCACCGAAGGCTGGTATTCGTTCCTCTATGGTGACCCTGCACCGGCCTTTGCCGCCATCCAGAAGGCCAATCCGGATATGAGTACGGGCCTGCTGGAATATGGCTATGAGCAGATCAAGGCGCGCGGAATCGTCGATTCCGGTGACGCCAAAACCCTTGGCATCTACGCCATGACAGACGCCCGCTGGAAAGCCTTCTTCAGCCAGATGGCGGCCACTGGTCTGTATGATAAAACCATGGACTACAAAGCCGGGTACACGCTGCAATTTGTGGATAAGGGTTTCGGTAAGCCGAAACCATGATTGTTGTTGATGGGGTCTCCAAAACATTCCCCAACGGCACGGCTGCGCTTGACAATATCTCCGCCAAAATTGGCGAGGGTGAGTTCATTGTGCTGCTCGGGCCGTCTGGCTGCGGCAAATCCACCCTGCTGCGGCTGCTGACAGGGCTGGAGGCGCCATCCGGAGGGCAGATCCTCTGGCCCGAAGGGGCGGCTGGACCAGGCGATATTGGCTTCGTATTTCAAGACGCCACTCTGATGCCGTGGGCGAGTGCGGCTGAGAATGTGTATCTGCCCCTGCGGCTGCGCGGCACCAGCCGGGCCGAAACCAGGGAAGCCGTGATGGCGGCGCTGGCGCAGGTGGGGCTGGCAGAGTTTGCCAATGCCAAACCGGCGGCGCTGTCGGGTGGCATGAAAATGCGGGTTTCAATTGCCAGGGCACTGGTGGGCGCTCCCAAGCTGTTGCTGATGGATGAACCTTTTGCAGCACTTGATGAATTCACCCGGTTCAAGCTGCAGGCTGATTTGCATGATGTCTGGCGGCGCACCGGCAAAACCATCGTGTTTGTCACCCATTCAATTTATGAGGCCGCATATCTGGCCACCCGCGTACTGGTCATGTCAGCCCGGCCGGGCCGCGTGGCAGCCGATATTATCAATCCTGTTGCGGAGGGGCCAGAGCGCCGAACGGCAGCGGATTACACAGCTTTTGTAAAAACCCTCTCGGATGTGTTGCGCAAGGTAATGCCCACATGAACCGTAATATGGAGCGAGCCGCACCGTTTATATTTGGGCTGGTTGGTCTGGGGCTTTGGCAAGGGGCCGTGTGGTGGCTGCAAGTGCCGCTTTACGTGCTGCCCGGGCCGGTTGCCATTGTGGCGGCCTACGCCGGCGATTACGCGGTGTTAAATGCCGCCTTGCTCTCCACCCTCACGGTTACATTCGCAGCGCTGCTGGTCTCTGCCACATTGGGCGTTGCATTGGCTCTGGCTATGGCGGCAAGCAATTTAGCACGTGCCGCCATTCAGCCTTGGGCTGTTATTTTGCAAGTAACGCCGGTGGTAGCGATCGCCCCGCTGATTATCATTTGGGTTAACCAGCCATTCCTGGCGCTGGTGGTGTGCGCCACCATCGTGGCGTTCTTTCCGGTGCTCTCCAATACCGCCGCAGGATTGGCCGCCACGCCGAAGGAATTGCTGGATCTGTTTCGTCTCAACGGTGCAACGCGCTGGCAAACACTGATTCTGCTGCGTCTGCCAGCCGCCTTGCCTTATTTTCTGGCGGGCTTGCGCATTTCTGGTACATTGGCGCTGGTGGGCGCCGTGGTGGCCGAATTTGTGGCTGGCTCTGGCGGTTTTGCCTCTGGCCTAGCGTACCGAATTTTGGAAGCCGGCTACCGCCTGCAAATCCCACGCATGTTCGCCGCCCTGGTGCTGCTAGCCTTGGCCGGCATGGCGATTTATGGTGTTCTGGGATTGTTTTCACGTTTGATGCTAAGGCGACGCGACGCCGCCTGATTTATGGAGAGTTTGACCATGACCACCAAGCCTGCGCCCAAACCTGTGACAAAGCCGGAATTCACCGTCGTCGCCGGGCGAAAACTCTCGAAAGGTCAATTGGCCTATGAGCAAGAGCGCGCCAAGGCGGCCGGCAAGTCACTGGAAGCATGGATTACCGCCAAAATCAAAGCTGAAGCCGCCGAAGCCGAGAAGGCCAAACCCAAACCCGCCAAGAAGCCCGGATTGATCAGCCGCCTGCTTGATAAAGCGCATAAACCGATTTGATTTTAGCTGCACATGCGGATTGGAGCGTCGATCCGCGTAAGCGCTGGGTAACAATTGGGCTTAGGACCAAACATGGCTGGCATATTGATGCGCCTCTCCTTGTCGGGGATGTGGCCACATTTCTTGACCGGCTGACCGCTGCCGCAGGCGGCGGTGCGGTGGCGCTAGGGATTGATTGCCCCATTGGCCTGCCAGCTGCCTATGCGGCACAATTGCAAGGATTTACCAATTTTCCAGCGTTCTTGCGGCATCTGACGCCCGACATGGCGTTTTTTTCGGTGGCTCGGACCATCGATGAGGTAAGTCTTGCGCGGCCATTTTACCCTGCGGGTAGCGTGAGCGGGCCTGGGCACAAGCTGGCGTTAGCGCAGGCGCTAAAGTTAACCGATACCGCCGGCCTGTCGCGCCTGGCTGATTTACGCACCGCTAACCGCCCAGCGGGAGGGCAATTGTTCTGGACCTTGGGGGCCAACCAATGCGGCAAGGCAGCACTGGCGGCATGGCGCGATTTAATTCTAACTGGGCTTATCCAGAACCGTGTGAAATTATGGCCATTCGACGGGGCGTTGCGAGATTTGGTACGGCCTGGCCAACTGGCGATTGCCGAAACTTACCCCGCCGAAGCGTTGCGGCAACTCGGCCTGAAGCTGCACGGCTCTAAACAAAGCCAAGTCAGCCGCGGCGCGATAGCTGGCGATATTCTCTCGGTGATGCGTCAACTCGATGCAAAAGCATCTGACAATTTACGACTGCAAATAGAGACCGGTTTTGGCCAAAAAAAATCCGCCGAAGACCCCTTTGATAGCCTCATTGGGGTCCTCGGCGTCATTAACGTTCTGAACGGCAATCAGCCTGACTACACCCCTTTCCCTGCCGACCAATGGCAGGGCTGGGTGCTTGGTCAGACCGACTTACCTGTAATGGCCTAAATTTTATTCCGCAGCGGCAACCATGCCCACGGGCTCAGCCTGGGCGGTTTTACCAAACGCAAGGTAAAGGCCAGTTGCAGAAATAATAACGGCACCAACAATATTTCCAAGCGTTACAGGAATTTCGTTCCACATCCACCATTGGCCCACAGTGACGTTGGCGCCAAGCAGAATGCCGCAGGGGATCATGAACATATTAACAATGCTATGTTCAAAACCCTGTGCGACAAATGCCATGATCGGCAGATACATCGCGAAAATTTTGCCAATGGTGGAACGTGAGACCAAAGCCATAACGGCACCAAGGCTGACCATCCAGTTACAAATAACGCCTTTAAGGAACGCCGTACCCCAACCGGCGGCACCAGCATTCATGTAAGCGGTAACTTTCAAACCGGTGATGGCAACAATTTTGGCGCCAACCGGGTCTGGTGCTGCGGTGAAAAGTTTTGTTTCGATGGCTGCAAAAATGAGTGCGTAAATCAGGCTACCAATAAGGTTGCCGATATAAACCGTAACAATGGCTTTTACCATTTTACCGCCTGATACCCGGCCCGCCATGGCAGCATAGGGAATAAGAGCGACATTGCCGGTAAATAATTCCAGACCCAGCAATACCAGCATGATGAAACCGATGGGAAAGAACAAGGCGGCAACAGGAATGTTACCAACCGCAACCAGGGCATTCACAAATAAGCTGGTGGTAAAGCCAAGAAACATGCCCGACAAAATGCCGGTGATAAGAATTGTTTTAGTACTGAGATTTGCTTTATGAAATCCCATGTCTGACATTGCAGCGGCAAGTGCTGATGGTTTTAACCAATCCATGTATATGCTCCTGTAGTAACGATTATGGTTGCGTTTGTTGGGATGGTAGCAGGCAACCCTCTCTAAAAAATTAGGGAAGGACTGTGGGTAGTTTCGCGAAATTTAAAATAATTGTGAATGGGCCATCAATTAACTGATGTTTGAGCCGATTGTGCCATCATGTTCTGTAAGGCTTGCTTTGGTAACGGGTCAAGCCCAGCGCCGCCAGCTTCAACATGGTTGAAGATTTGCACCAGCATGCGTTTTTCCCAGAATTTTTTCAAATGGTCCGTAATCTCTGCTACCGCTTGATCTTGCGGCTTCAAAGCAAAGACTTTGCCGATATGGTTTAACATGTAAACCAGCTTATCGGAGTTTTTGTTAGGCGACATGAGCACGGGCTTCCTCAAAAATAATACGCTCCGGGTGAGAAAAAATCTCAAACCCATCATCTCGGGCAATAGCAACTAACGTAAGGCCAGCCAACTCCGCCTCACGAACGGCGCGCATCGTTGGGACTGAAATAGCCACTAAAATAGGCGCACCAAACATTGCGGTTTTTTGAATCAATTCAATGGAAACCCGGCTTGTGAGTAGCACCGCACCTTGCGCGGCTGTTAAACCAGCGCCGCTCACAGCGCCGATCAATTTATCAAGCGCATTGTGCCGGCCTGCATCTTCACGCAATAAAATCTCGTCAGATGCCAAATTGTAAAATGCCGCCGCATGAACCCCCCGGGTTTGGTGGTTCATGGTTTGTAAGCGCGACATACGCGCAACGGCATCTGCCAGCTTCGTTGCCGGGATGCTGGTTTCAGACATAATTTTCCGCGCCGGCAACACCGCTTGCTCGAGCGTATCAATGCCACAAAGACCACATCCCACTGGCCCGATGATTTTCCGTCGCCGGGTCTGCAAGGCGTCACGCTTTGAAGCAGTCAGCGTCATGCGGCATTCAATGCCCTTCTCAAGCGGTACGATATCAAGTTCAGTAATATCAGAGAGATTATTTATAATTCCCTCTGACAATGAAAATCCAATGGCGAAATCCCGCAGATCAGTTGGGGTGGCCATCATCACGGCAAAACTGACCCGGTCATAAGTCAGCACCACCGCTGTCTCTTCCGGCAACACGCGAGAGGATGCGTTAAGCACCCCACCGCGCCAAGCCATGGAACTGGCGCGCACCACAGGTTTTGGTAACACCATCATTCTGCCGCGATGGCGCCGATGCGCCGGGATTCTGCTGCATGCGCCATGTAGCTCGTTTGCCATTCGCTCGGGCCGTTCGAGAGCGAAACCTGTACAGCCGTGACTTTATATTCCGGACAGTTGGTCGCCCAATCTGAATAGTCGGTGGTGATAACATTGGCCTGCGTAATCGGGTGGTGGAAAGTTGTATAAACCACACCGGGTGCTACGCGGTCGGTCAACTTCACGCGCAACGAGGTTTCACCTGCGCGAGAGGCAAGCTTTACCCAGTCACCATCCTTCACACCGCGCAACTCAGCGTCATGCGGGTGAATTTCCAGTAAATCTTCCTCATGCCACTGGGCATTTTCGGTCCGCCGGGTTTGCGCGCCGACATTATATTGTGAGAGAATACGCCCGGTGGTGAGCAATAACGGAAAGCGCGGACCGGTTTTTTCATCTGTCGGCAGGTAATCTGCAATCACAAACTGTCCCTGACCACGCACAAATGCACCAATATGCATAATCGGTGTGCCTTCCGGCGCTAGCTCGTTGCAGGGCCACTGAACCGAACCCATGCGCTCAAGCAGATCATAAGACACGCCGGCAAAACTATTGGTGGTACGGGCCACTTCATCCATAATTTCAGATGGATGATTGTAATGCATGTCCAAGCCCATGGCTTGTGCAAGCTTCTGCGTAATTTCCCAATCGCCGTAACCGTTCTTGGGCGACATCACTTTGCGGACACGTTGAATCCGGCGCTCAGCATTGGTGAAGGTGCCATCTTTCTCCAGAAAGCTACAGCCTGGCAAAAACACATGCGCATAGTTAGCGGTTTCATTCAGGAATAAATCCTGTACCACCACGCATTCCATGGCGCTCAGACCACTCACAATATGCTGCGTATCAGGGTCCGACTGAACGATATCCTCGCCCTGAATATAAAGCCCCATGAAGCTGCCATCCATGGCAGCATCAAGCATGTTGGGGATTCGCAAGCCTGGTTCTGCGGAGAGTGAAACACCCCAATCTTTCTCAAAAATCTCGCGCACGCTGGCATTGGATACATGGCGGTAGCCAGGGAACTCATGCGGGAAGCTGCCCATATCGCAGCTGCCTTGCACATTGTTCTGGCCACGCAACGGGTTAACACCAACACCTTTGCGGCCAATATTGCCCGTAAGCATGGCAAGATTAGCAATGGCCAGAACCGTGCTGGTGCCTTGGCTATGTTCGGTTACACCCAAACCATAATAAATGGCGCCATTGCGGGCGGTGGCATACAGCCGGGCAGCATCACGGATGGTTTGGGCTGGCACACCACAAAGTTTTTCAACAGCTTCGGGGCTGTTGTGGGGGCGCAAAATAAACTCTGCCCATTCGGTGTATTCATTCCAATCGCACTGGTCACGAATAAAGTCTTCGTCGGCCAAGCCCTCAGAAATAATGGCGTGAGAGAGCGCGTTAACAACCGCAACATTGGTGCCAGGCTTCAACGCCAAATGATAATCAGCGTTGACATGCGGTGAATGCACAAGGTCAGTCCGGCGTGGGTCAACCACAATCAGCTTGGCACCCTCGCGCAAACGGCGCTTCATGCGTGCGGCAAATACCGGGTGACCATCAGTTGGGTTCGCACCGATTACAAGAATGGTGTCAGAATCTTCGACAGAATCAAAATCCTGCGTGCCGGCTGATGTGCCAAAAGTTTTTGAAAGCCCATATCCGGTGGGGGAGTGGCAAACCCGGGCACAGGTATCAACATTATTGTTGCCAAACCCGGCGCGAATAAGTTTTTGCACCAGGAAGGTTTCCTCATTGGTGCAACGCGATGAGGTAATACCGCCAATAGAATCCTTGCCATAATTAGCTTGGATGCGTTTGAACTCAGATGCAGCGTAGTTTATCGCCTCATCCCAACTTACTTCCTGCCATGGATCAGTGATTTTGGCGCGGATCATAGGTTTGGTGATACGGTCACGGTGGGTGGCGTAGCCCCAGGCAAAACGACCTTTAACACATGAATGCCCGTGGTTGGCCTTACCATCTTTGTAAGGCACCATGCGCACCAATTCTTCACCGCGCATTTCAGCTTTGAAGGTGCAGCCAACCCCACAATAAGCGCAAGTGGTAACAGCGGAATGCTCCGGCTGGCCCATTTCAATAACAGATTTCTCCATTAGTGTTGCGGTTGGGCAAGCCTGCACACAGGCGCCACAGGAAACACATTCTGATGAGAAGAAATCTTCACCAATGCCGGGAGACACTTTGGATGAAAAGCCCGAACCATCAATTGTGAGCGCAAATGTGCCTTGCACTTCAGCACAGGCCCGCACGCACCGAGAACAAACAATGCATTTGGCGGGGTCAAACTGGAAATACGGGTTAGAAACATCCTTGACTGAATCAAGGTGATTGGCACCATCATAACCATAACGAACTTCGCGCAGACCAACAGCACCGGCCATGTCCTGCAACTCGCAATTGCTGTTGGCTGAGCATGTCAGGCAGTCAAGCGGATGATCTGAAATATAAAGCTCCATCACACCCTTGCGCAGCTTGGCGAGCTTGGCGTTTTGGGTGTGTACCACCATGCCCTCGGCCACTGGTGTTGTGCAGGAAGCTGGCGTTCCGGCCCGGCCTTCAATTTCCACCAGACACAAACGGCAGGAGCCATAGCTATCCAGCATGTCGCTTGCGCACAGCTTGGGAATTTGCGTGCCAAGCTCCGTTGCGGCACGCATCACAGAAGTGCCTTCCGGCACGGTGATGGTGGCACCATCAATCCGCAATGTTACCAACTTGGTGGCGTTACTGGCTTTGGTGCCGTAATCAATTTCCTGAATGAGACCCATGATTTAAATCCTTATTCCGCTGCCAGCTTAATAGCTGCTTTGGAGAAATCTTCTGGAAAATGCGTCATCGCGCTCAACACGGGGTACGGCGTAAAGCCGCCCAGCGCACAGAGTGAGCCAAACTTCATTGTCTCACACAGGTCTTTCACCAGCGCGATGTTTTTTTCAGGCTCTTGCCCTGCGATGATTTTATCCATCACTTCCATGCCGCGGGTGGACCCTATCCGGCAGGGGGTGCATTTTCCGCAGGATTCATGCGCGCAGAATTCCATAGCAAAACGGGCCATTTTGGCCATGTCAACTTTGTCATCATAAACCACCAGACCACCATGGCCAATCAAGCCATCGCGTTTGGTAAAGGCCTCATAATCATAGGGGGTATCAAACATATGCGGCGGAAAATACGCGCCCAAAGGCCCGCCGGCCTGCACCGCCCGCACTGGGCGGCCAGTGGCAGTGCCGCCTGCAATGTCATTGATAATTTCACCCAGAGTGATCCCGAACGCAACTTCAAACAACCCACCGTGCTTAACATTGCCGGCAATCTGCACAGGCATGGTCCCGCGTGAGCGGCCCATACCAAAATCTGCATAATGTTTGGCACCCTTCTCCAGGATCACTGGAATGGTGAAAAGTGAAATGGCGTTGTTAATAACCGTGGGTTTGCCAAACAGCCCAACCAAAGCAGGGATCGGCGGCTTGGCACGTACCTGACCGCGCTTGCCCTCCAGGCTATCCAGTAACGCCGTTTCCTCGCCGCACACGTAAGCGCCAGCGCCTACAAACACTTCCATATCAAAGCTGTAGCCAGACCCCATGATATCAGCGCCAAGTAACTTGGCCTGGCGGGCACGCGCAATCACTGTGTTTAAGGTTTGAATGGCATGCGGGTACTCAGAGCGAATATAAACATACCCTTTGGTAGCCCCGGTCGCGATGCCGGCAATGGTCATACCTTCCACCAGACTAAACGGGTCGCCCTCCATCATCATCCGGTCAGCGAAGGTGCCAGAATCACCCTCATCAGCGTTGCACACAATATATTTTTGGTCAGCCGGGGCGGTCCGTACAGTTTCCCATTTAATGCCAGTGGGGAAGCCAGCACCACCGCGCCCGCGCAAACCAGATTCCTTGACCTCAGCACAAATACCCGCAGGGCCAAGCTTTATGGCATGCGCCAAACCGGCAAAGCCGCCGTGGGCGGTATAATCATCCAGGTCCAGCGGGTCGATGACGCCACACCGCGCGAAGGTTAAACGCTGCTGCTTAGCAAAAAACGGAATTTCCTCAACCAGCCCAACAGCCTTAGGATGTGTTGCTGGGGCTTCAAACAAGCCCGGCACGTCAGCAACTGTCATGGGCCCAAAACCAGTGCGCCCTTGTGGCGTTACAATTTCAACCAGCGGTTCAAGCCAAAACATACCGCGCGAGCCGTTACGAATAATATGTGCATTCACGCCACGACGGGTCGCTTCAGCCGTGATGGCGGCGGCAATTTTATCAGCACCAGTGGCAATGGCAGCCGCATCACAAGGAATATAAATACGCATCATAAGGCCTCTTGCGCTAAATTTTCTAAACCCGCGGCATCAAGCCGCGCATGTAAAGCACCATCCAGCATGGCACTTGGCGCACAGGCACAAAGACCAAGGCAGTAAACCGGCTCAACAGTTAGGCGGCCATCAGCCGTGGTACCGCCCCAATCTACACCCAACCGGGCTAATAATGCTGCGGCATTGGTATCCCCGCCCATCGACTGACAGGCTTCAGCCCGGCACAGCTTCAACACATGACGGCCAACTGGCTGGGTGCGATAATCATGATAAAAGGACACCACGCCATAAACCTCAGCACGGGTAATGTTCAGCCGTAACGCTATCTGCCGCATGGCATCTTCAGAGATAAACCCAAATTCTTCCTGGATCGCGTGCAATATTGTCAATAAACCATCCGGCCCCTGGTGAGCGTCAACGATTGTATTAACCAATTCAGGTTTAAACATGATATTCACAAATTTCCCCTAGCAATCAACGGGCTAATCAACCTTTTCCCAATTCAGAACAATATCAAAATTTAGTGCTGCAATAGCATAAAACTATCGCTAGCTTTAAATACATCTACCAACATTTTATCAAAATACTACGCCTATATTTAGTTTAGCTTAACTGCTGCAGGCGGGTTGCTTGAATAATCAGCGCCTCGGTCAGCGGTGAAAGCGGGTCGCGGTCAGCCACCACCAACCCTACCCGGTGCACCTCTTGCGGGTTGATAATAGGAATGGCCCGCAGGCGTGTTGTTAGGCCGAAAATCTCCGCCAGTTTTTCCGGCATGACACTGGCCCAGCGACCAGTTTGCACGTGGCTGACCAGCACCACGATCGAGTTTGATTCCAAAGTCGGTTCAGCCACCACTCCGGCATTGCGCAACAGCCGGTCAATGATCCGGCGATTCTGCATATCAGGGGTCAACAAGCAGAGTGGAATTTTTCCAACCTCTGCCCACGTCACATTTGCGCGATCGCCCAAAGGCGCTGTGGCTGAAGTAAGCAGAAGGTAGCGTTCCTCATATAGTGGAACGACCCGCATTTTGCCCACCGGCTCATTATCCAAATAGGTCAATCCAGCATCGATCTCCAAGTTATGCAACCGCTCCAGCATTTCGGATGAAGTACAGGACAGGACCGAAAACCGTACATTCGGGTGCTGGGCGCGATAGGGCGTGGTAAGCTCGGCCACTACCGCCAGGGCTGTCGGCACGGCAGCGATCCGCAATAACCCGCTCAGGCCACGTTTGAGACGGGTGACGTCATCACGCATGGCATGCACATCAGCAGCAATCCGGCGTGCCCATTCCAGCACTACCTCGCCCTCCGGTGTGAAACCCTGAAAACGCGAGGAGCGTTTGACCAGCGGCATACCCATCAACTCTTCCAGAGCGCGGATGCCAGCCGAGAAGCTGGGTTGGGTGACCCCGCAAGACTCCGCGGCGTGCCCAAAGTTTTTCTCGCGGGCCAAAGCAATGAGATATTTTAGTTTGCCGAGCATTGGGGGAGTGTAGCAGCAGTGCGCCCAAATAAAAAAGCAGGCCAGAGCCTGCTTCTTCAACCGCCTAAAGAGAAGGGGCGGATATTAGTCCTCGGACTCATCTTCCTCGGTGCGCTCAGCAACCGGGCCACTGTTGAGGCCCTTGGCGGAGACATCACGGTCAACGAATTCGATCACTGCCATGTCGGCGGCATCACCAAAGCGCATACCAGCCTTCAGCACGCGGGTATATCCACCTGCGCGAGCCTTATAGCGGTCAGCCAGAGTGGCGAACAGCTTGGCAACGATAGTTTCATCACGCAGCTGGTTGAAAGCCTGACGCTTCGCGTGCAAATCACCGCGCTTGGCCAAAGTCACCAGCTTCTCGGCTACCGGGCGAAGCTCTTTCGCCTTTGGCAAAGTGGTAGTGATCTGCTCATGCTTGATGAGAGCAACGGCCATGTTGCGAAACATGGCGGCGCGATGGGACGAGGTGACGCTGAGTTTCCGTCCGCTGAGACCGTGACGC
Source organism: Acidocella sp. (assembly GCA_029077825.1). GTDB lineage: Bacteria > Pseudomonadota > Alphaproteobacteria > Acetobacterales > Acetobacteraceae > Acidocella. Next base: position 21,573 of record JAQNCT010000036.1, read on the forward strand.
ATAATTCAATATTCCTGACGAGACTTTTAAAAGGGTTGATCTGAACGCTTGGCCAATTCCTCGATGTTCTCGGGCGGCCAGTCGGTCACGCTCATGCCAAGGGACAGACCCATGACGGTAAGCACTTCCTTGATTTCGTTCAACGATTTGCGCCCGAAATTCGGGGTGCGCAGCA
>JAQNCT010000094.1 GCA_029077825.1 Acidocella sp.
GCTTATTCGAGGGCACCGCCGCCGACATGTTCGGGGCCTTACAAAAATTTGAGCCCCTGCCGAACGCCACTTTGGTCTGCGCCGGCCATGAATACACCGCCTCAAACGCCAAATTTGCCCTCGCCCAGGACCCCAACAACCAAGCCCTGCAAGCCCGCGCCGCCGAAATCACCGCTTTACGCGCCGCGGGCCAACCCACTTTGCCCGTCACACTCGGCCAGGAACGCGCCACCAACCCCTTCCTGCGCGCCGAAACCGCCCAAGCCTTCGCTACCTTACGCAAAGCCAAGGACAACTTCTAACAACACGCTTTCTTCGCCATTCCCGCGCCAGCGGGAACCCTCCCACCACCGCAGCCACCACCACGCCCGTCACACGGGCGGGGGTTTGACCCCAACCCTGATGCCTAATCCCTGGATTCATGCTACGTCGTGCAGCACAACCAATGAATGGACTCCATCATGGCAAAAGGTCAGGTCAAATCGAACCGCGAAGCTAAAAAGCCCAAAAAAACCGCCGCCGAAAAACTAAAAGCCAAGTCACCTCTCTCGAACATCCAAACATCTAGCTTCAGCGACAAGGATCGCCCAAAAAAGTCATAACAACGCCCCCTCGTTGGCGTCATTGCGAGCGCGGCGAAGCAATCCATCGTCTACCCGCGCATCGCCTCAATCTTCTCCCAAATCACCCGCGCCAAATTCACCCCATCGAACCGCTCAATCTGCTGCAATCCAGTCGGCGAGGTTACATTTATCTCAGTCAGATAATCCCCAATCACATCAATCCCGGTAAACAGCAGCCCTTGTGCCTTCAACACCGGCGCAATCGCTGCACAAATCTCCAACTCGCGGCCGGTCAGCTTGGTTGGCTCCGGCCGCCCCCCCGCATGCATGTTTGAGCGGCTATCCCCCGCCGCCGGCACGCGGTTCAGGGCGCCCAGCGGCTCACCATCAATCAATATAATCCGCTTATCGCCAGCCCGCACCGCCGGCTCATAGCGCTGGATCATCAGCGGCTCACGCGAGGCAGCAAAAAACATATCCAATAGCGAGCCTAAATTCTCATCGCCCGGCTGCAGCCTGAACACCCCAATGCCGCCATTCCCAAACAGCGGCTTCACAATAATATCCTTATGCTGTGCCCTAAATTCCTTAATCGCCGCGCGGTCCCGCCCGATCATGGTGGGGGGCATCAGTTCTGGAAAATGCGCCACCAGCAGCTTCTCCGGCGCATTGCGCACCGAGGCCGGGTTATTCACCACCAGAGTTTTAGGGTGAATATGCTCCAGCAAATGCGTGGCGGTGATATAACCCATATCAAACGGCGGGTCCTGGCGCATCAGCACCACATCCATGCTGCTTAAATCCACCGTCTCCAGCGGCCCGAAGCTGTAAAAATCCCCCGCCACGCGCTGCACCCGCACCGGATGCACCCGCGCCTTCAACACCGCGCCCTCCAGCCACATCTGCGGTACCTCGTAATGCCACAGGCTATGCCCGCGCGCCTGGGCTTCCAGCATCAAGGCAAAACTGGAATCCGCGTTGATATCCACGGTCGTCATCGGGTCCATCTGGACCGCCACATTCAATTTCGGCATGTGCCCCTCACTCATTCAGTTGAGGGCAGCCTATCAGGAGGTCGAGGGGTGCTCTAGTGCCGCATCCACGTGCGCCGCATCAACGTGGGCGCGTTGCAGCGCGGTGGTGCAACCCGAAGCCGTACCGCTGTCAGCGGTCGGCTCCACCATCGCCACCCGCGGCGTGCCGGAGGCATCCGGGTAAAGCACCAAATTCAGCCCGCAAGCGGTGGAATGATACAGCCACACTTGCGCGCTGCCATCCACCCGGCGCAGCGCCGGCTGGCCAAACTCAGCGTTCAGCACTGCTGGAGTGGCTCCCACCAAAGCCTGCGGGTCAGACGGTGCCTGGATGAAGCTGGCATTGTCAGAAGTTTGGGCGGGCACCGGCGCACATCCAACCAGCCCCGCGAGGGCCAGAATTGGCATTGCAACAGACACATAAATTCGTGCCACCCGGCCCCAGATCATTAAGAATTACCCAGAACAACCTATACGCCGCCGTGATTTTTTTAAAAGGCCGATTCCTAGTCTTTGGCCCCAATTTTTGCCTTGCACCGCAAAAAACTTTGCCAAGCCTCAATGAAACACCATTCCCGCCCTAATCTTGCCTTTCTCGGCGGCGATATTGTCTTTCATACAAGCCTGTTTCCTCATTTCACGCGTCGGAGATCCATCATGAACCGCAACCAGACCACCGAGACCGAGCTTCGCCACGCTGTCATTGACCGTTTGATCGCCGCCAGCCTGCGCGATGTCACCCCCGCCCGCGAAGCCACATTGGAACGCTGGCGCGCCCAGGCGATCGAGAAGACCCTCGCCAACCAGACCAGCCAGGCGGCTTAACCAGCCCCCAGCACCGTCACTGCCGCCGCGCGGTACCAGGCTGGAAACAGCTTTTGCAGGGCCTCCACCTTCGGGATGTCATTGTAAACGATGTACGGATAATCGGGGTGCCGCACCAAAAAATCCTGGTGATACGTCTCAGCCTGGTAGAACACAGGGGCTGGGTCCACCCGCGTTACAATCGGCTGGCCATAGGTGTGCGCGGCACTTAGCTGAGCAATATAGGCATTGGCTACCTTGGCCTGCTCAGGGCTTTCATACCAAATCTCCCCGCGATACTGGGTGCCGGTGTCTGGCCCCTGGTAATTCAGCTCGGTCGGCTCAGTCGCCACCGAAAAGTAAATCTGCAAAATCTGCGCATAGGAAATCACCTTCGGGTCGAAAGTAATCTGCACGGTTTCGGCATGTCCGGTGGTACCAGTGCTTACCACCTCATATTGCGCGGTATCAGCCGCCCCGCCCGCGTAACCGGCATACACCTTGGTCACACCCTTCACATGCTCATAAACCCCTTGCAGGCCCCAAAAGCAGCCGCCTGACAGCAGCGCCGTTTCACTTGCCGCAGCATCTGGCGGGTTCAGCGCAGGTGCTGGCACCACCACGCCTGCATCGGCAAAGGCCGGGGCGGTCCGCAGCACCGCCAGGCAAACCCCGCCCAGCAGCACCGCCGCCACCCCCCATCCGGCCAGGCGCTGCGGTTTTATGAATTTATTCATCCTACGTTACCTTAATTTGGGTTGTGGTTCAGCTTTCCTTATATAGATGACTGCATGATCAATCGCAGTCACCTCTGCGCGAGCGACTTTAAGGGAGCCAATAAAATGTCCAGCACCACTGACACCGAATTTCGCGTCACCCACACTGATGCCGAGTGGCGCGAATTGCTCACACCGGAGCAATACCATGTGCTGCGCGACCACGGCACCGAACGCCCGGGCACCTGCGCCCTCAACCATGAAAAGCGCCCCGGCACCTTCGCCTGTGCCGGCTGCGGCCAGGAGCTTTTCACCTCCGGCACCAAGTTTGACAGCCGCACCGGCTGGCCCTCCTTCAATGACCCCCTGCCCGGCGCCATCGACACCACCGTTGACCGCAGCCACGGCATGATCCGCATCGAGGCCCACTGCAGCCGCTGCGGCGGCCACCTCGGCCATGTGTTCGAAGACGGCCCACCCCCCACCGGCCAGCGCTACTGCATGAACGGTGTTGCCATGAACTTCACCCCCGACGCCGGCTGATTTTCGCCCCGCTATCTTCGTCATCCCCGCTTCTTCCCTTCGTCATCCCCGCGAAAGCGGGGACCTCCCCCTCTCTCTTCCCTTCATCACCCCCACCCCCTTCC
>JAQNCT010000037.1 GCA_029077825.1 Acidocella sp.
GACATCGCCGCAAACCAGACGGTCCATGGGTTTGCCGGCGGCAAAATCCTCCAGCACGTCGGCGATGGCGCGGGCTTGGTCCTCGGTTTCAGTGTAGGGGAAGCGGGCGCAAAATTCAGCAAAGGCGCCGTCATCGGCGGTGAGCATGGGGGCTTCACGCATCTGGCGTTCGGCGGCGAGGCGGATGAGACCCGCCGCGATATCTTGAATACGGTTTTTGGCTTTGGCTTTGCGGGCCTGCCAGGAGGTGCTGCCAAGTTTATCAAGCGAAACGCCATCACCCTCCTGGCCGAAACGAGAAAGCAGGTCGATATTTTCAACCGGCAGGAATAATTTGTCACCGCCATCGTAGTGCAGTTTCAGGCAATCATGCGCGGCACCATTGACCACAACGGCCTCCAAACCGCCGTAACGACCGATGCCGTGATCTTGATGCACCACCAAATCACCCTCAGCGATCTCGGTAGCATCAGCAATGAACTGGTCGGCGCGCTTGCGGCGCTTGGGCGGTCGGGCGATGCGCTGGCCGAGCAAATCCTGCTCAGCCACCACGGCAAGTTTATCAGTGAGGAAGCCGCGCTCGATGCCCAGTACCGCAAGGCCGATCGTGCCTTTTGGTAAAGCGCGGGCTTCATCGGCGCTTTCAATGTTTTTAACATCGCGCATACCATGCTCGCGCAGCATCAAGGCCAGCCGCTCGCGCGAGCCAGCACTCCAGCCGGCCACAATAATGGTGCGCCCAGAGGCGGCCCAGCGGGTGCGCAGGTCAGCAAAGCCGTCAAACGCGGCAAGCGGTTGGCCCGCGAGTATGGGGCCGGCCCTGCCACCAAAATCAATGCCCTCGGCGCCATCAGGCTTGGTAAATGGCGTGAAGCCAAAGCACGGGCCGCGGGCCAGAGTTTCAACCCAGGTTGGCGCGTCAAGATACAGCATGGCAGGTGGGATGGGCCGGTATGGTTGCTCACCCATACGGGCCGGGCCGCGGCGTTCAGCGTAATGGTCAGCGATCAGTTCCAGCCGGGCCGCCACCGCGCCTTCGGCCTGGTGGTCGAAGCTCAGCGAGGCGGTGGGGAGATAGTCGAAGATGGTTTCCATCGCTTCGGCGAACAGCGGTGCGTAATGCTCAATACCGGGGTGACGGCGGCCATCGGAGACGGATAAATACAACGGGTCATCAACGGCCTTGGGGCCGAACAACTCCCGCCAGCTGGCGCGAAACCGGGTAACCGAGGCTTCATCGAACGAGAGTTCAGACGCCGGGTGGAAGTTTAGTTCCCGCACCGCCTCGCCACTGCGCTGGGTCTCGGGGTCAAAACGGCGAATGGTCTCAATCGTGTCACCAAACAGGTCAAGGCGTACGGGGGCGGTTTCGCCAGCGGGGAATACGTCAATAATACCGCCGCGCAAACAAAATTCCCCAGCCTCCATGACGGTGCCGGTGCGGTTGTAACCATCAGCATCAAGGAAGGCGGCAAGGTCTTCTGGGGCGATGGTGTCACCTACTGTAAGGCGCATGCCTGCCCCAACCAGCGCCTTGCGGGGCGGCACTTTTTGCAGGGCGGCGTTGATGGTGGTCAGAATGATGCGTTTTTTGCCGGGGTCGGCCTGCAAGCGGCTTAAAGACGAAATGCGCTCGGCGATAATAGCGCCGTTGGGAGACACACGGTCATATGGCAGGCAGTCCCAGGCGGGGAATTGCACCACCTCGATTTCCGGGCCGAAGAAGCCAATGGCTTCAGCGAGGCCCGCGAGGCGGGCATCATCGCGCGCGATATGCAAGACCGGCCCGGTGTGCTCGCCGAGACGGCGGACCAGCACGAGGGCGTCGATGCCCTCAGGAACGCCGTAAACCGGAATCATTGGCGGCTAAGGGCGGCGGTGCGGATGCGGCGCAGCATGGGGGTATCCGCGTGGGTGGGGATTGGTTTGCGCCCCGTAAGCCAATCGGCCAACTCAGCGTCAGGAAATTCCATTACCTGCTCAATCTCGTCGAGTTCGGACTCGGTCATGTCGGCGATTCGGGCTTTTACGAAGTCCCCGATGAGAAGGTCGTTCTCATAGGTGCCACGGTGCTGGGCGCGAAAAATCAGCCGGCGGCGGCGGTTGTCCAATGGTTTATCGTCAGGGGTTTCAATCGTGTTCATATATGGGTTGCGATATAGAGAGGGTTTGGCCAAGAGTCAGCCCGTGAGTTTGGAAATTCTGGCCCCTTTGCGTGCGCCGATCACATCCCTGCCCGGCTTGGGGCCGCGCCTTGCGGCTTTGGTGAGCAAGCTGGTGGGAGGAGAAGCCGTGCGCGATGTGCTGTTTCATCTGCCGGTGGAGTTTGTGGACCGGCGGGGGGTGAGCAGCATCAAGAATGCCAAACCAGGCAACGTGGCGACTTTACGCATCGAGGTAATCCGGCACGAACCACCGGCGCGCAAAGCCCAGCCGCACCGGGTGGTAATTGGCGATGCCAGCGGGTTTGGCGAAATTGTGTTGTTTCATGCGGCGCGGCTGGTGCAGTTTCCGGTGGGGGCAAAGTTGTTGATCTCGGGCAAGGTGGAGTTGTTCGCTGACAAAATGACCATGGCGCACCCGGATTTTGTGCTTAACCAGGCGTTGGAGGCGGGGTTTCCGTGGATTGAGCCGGTATGGCCGCTGCGTGCCGGGGTGGTGCCACGGGTGATGCGCCGGGCGGTGCTGGGGGCGATGGAACGGTTGCCGGACTTGCCGGAATGGCAAAGTGAGAGCGTGCTGAAATATCGCGGTTGGCCAGGATTCAAAGCAGCATTGGCAGCCTTACACGCACCTATGGTGATACCTGATGACAAGCCCGCGGCAAGGCTGGCCTATGATGAGCTGCTGGCACGCCAAATTGCCTTTGCGCTGGTGCGGGCACGGCGCCGGCGGCGGCCAGGGCGAGTGCTGCGCGGTGATGGCGTGCTGCAAGCACAAGCGCTGCGGCGGTTTGGGCATGAACCAACAGCGGGACAGTTAGCAGCACTGGCGGAGATTGATAAGGACATGGCCAGCCCGCACCAGATGTTACGGCTGCTGCAAGGCGATGTGGGCTCTGGCAAAACCCTGGTGGCGGTGCTGGCGATGCTGCGGGCAGTGGAAGCCGGCGCGCAGGCGGCGTTGCTGGCGCCCACGGAGATTCTGGCCAAGCAACATTATGAGGTGTTGCAAAAAATCAGCTCGGTGCCAGTGGTATTTTTATCAGGCCAGGTGAAGGGCAAAGTGCGGAAGGTTGCTCTGGATGCCATCGCGAATGGGTCGGCGCAGATGATTGTAGGCACGCACGCTATTTTTCAAAAATCGGTGGCGTTTCATGACCTCGCACTCGCGGTGATTGATGAGCAGCATCGTTTTGGCGTGGACCAGCGCCTGGCCTTGAGCGCCAAGGGCGCGATGACGGATTTGCTGGTGATGACCGCCACACCCATACCGCGCACGCTGCTATTAACGCATTGGGGCGAGATGGAGATCAGCCGGATTACCGAAAAGCCGGCTGGCCGCCAGCCGATTACCACAACGATGCACAAGCTCTCGGATTTAGAGAAAGTGCTGGAAGCGATTGAGCGCGCCATCAGCCAAGGCGGGCGGGTTTATTGGGTGTGTCCACTGGTGGTGGAATCAGAGGTGCTAGATGTGACGGCCACTGAGATGCGCTATGCAGCGTTACGTGCACGGCTTGGCGCGCAGGTAGCAATGGCGCATGGGCAGATGCCGCCCGAGGCACGCGACGCCGCATTGGCGGCGTTTGCAGCAGGGCACTGTAAAATTTTGGTGGCGACCACCGTCATCGAAGTGGGGGTGGATGTGCGCGAGGCCAATGTGATGGTGATTGAGCATGCCGAACGCTTTGGCTTGGCGCAGTTGCACCAATTGCGCGGGCGGGTAGGACGCGGGGCGGCGAAAAGTTATTGTTTGTTGCTGCATGCGGATAAATTGGGCGTGACATCACGCAAGCGGCTGTCATTGCTGCGGGAAACCGAGGATGGGTTTGTTATTGCCGATGAGGACCACAGGCTGCGCGGGGCCGGTGATGCGCTAGGAACCAGACAATCTGGCCTGCCGGGATATCGGTTGGCGGATTCGGAAAAACATGAAGAATTATTGCCGATGGCGCGGCAGGATGCGGAGATGCTGTTACAGCGTGATGCAAAACTTGAAACGGAACGAGGCAAGACAGTGCGGGTATTGTTGAATTTGTTTGATCAGCGCGATGCGATCAATACCCTGAGGGCGGGATGAGCCGCGAGTATCCCAAGCACCCGCTGATTGGCATTGGCATTATCGTGCTGCGGGGCGAGCAGGTTTTACTCATCAAGCGAGGCAGGCCACCCGCGCAATTTGCCTGGAGCTTGCCAGGTGGCGGGCAGGAATTGGGCGAGAGCGCGGAGCAAGCCGCACGGCGGGAATTATTAGAGGAAACCGGGCTGCGTGTGGGGCCGCTGACACTGATTGCGCATGTGGATTCAATCCACCGCGACGAACATGATTTTGTGCAATGGCACTATACTATTTTAGATTTTGCGGCGTTGTACCAAGGCGGAAAGATCCAGGCTGGCGATGATGTCATCGATATCGCCTGGGTGCACCCAAAGCAGTTTGATGAGTATGACTTATGGCACGAGGCGCGGCGCGTTATTGGGCTAGCAGTTTTGAAACTGCGGCTTGGAATTTCTCTGAATCCGGCGCCGTGACGCTAGAAAACCATTCCGTTAGCTGGCCATTTTTGTTGACGAGATATTTGAAAAAATTCCATTTTGGCGCCGCCATAAATCCGCCTTCGGAGCCTGCCCATTTGAAGAACGGGTGCGCTTGCGGCCCTTTTACATGCACCTTTGCCATCATCGGGAAATCGACACCGTAATTGAGCTCGCAGAAGGCCGATATTTCATCAGCCGAGCCAGGCTCCTGAGCGCCAAAATCATTCGAGGGCACGCCAATGACCACTAGGCCAGTATCTTTATGGTCACGCCAAAGTGCCTCCAACCCTTTATACTGCGGGGTGAAGCCGCATTTAGACGCCGTGTTAACCACCACCAGAGGGCGTCCTGAGAGGTCCTTCAGGTGATAAGGTTGGCCTTGCAAAGTCTCAAAGCTGAAATCATAGGCGCTGGGCATATTGGTCTCCTCCGAGATTTCATCTTACATTAAGCTCATGACAGTCAAACCAGATTCCATGGCCCCTCTCATCACTGTGATGGCCGCCTTGCGTGACCCTGAAACCGGTTGCCCGTGGGATAAAGAGCAGGATTTTAGTACGATAGCGCCTTACACGATTGAAGAAGCCTACGAGGTGCAGGCCGCCATTACCGCCGGCGATGCCGCACAATTGAAGGACGAGTTGGGGGATTTGCTATTTCAGGTGGTATATCATGCCCGGATGGCGGAGGAACGCGGCTGGTTTAATTTTGCCGATGTGGCGGGGGCGATTACCGACAAAATGGTGAGGCGTCACCCACATGTGTTTGGCGAGGCTGACCCCCGTGATTCAGCGGCGCAAACAACTGCCTGGGAAGTTCAAAAGGCCGCAGAGCGCGCAGCGCGGGCTGAGAGCGGTGTGCTAGATGGAGTGGCCTCGACCCTGCCCGCTTTGCTGCGGGCGCAAAAACTAACAGGCCGGGCAGCGCGCGTGGGGTTTGATTGGCCAAATGCCCAAGCAGTGCTTGATAAACTCGCCGAAGAGACCGCCGAATTGCGGGCGGAACTCGCGCAGGCAGACCCGTTGCGCTTGCAAGATGAGTTGGGTGATATGTTGTTTGTGCTGGCAAATTTAGCCCGCAAGCTGGGGCTAAGTGGTGAGGCTTGTTTAAGTGCCGCCAATGAAAAATTTATCCGGCGGTTTGGCGCAATTGAAACAGCTTTAGCCGCCCAGGGCAAAACCCCCGCGGCTTCGGATTTGGATGAGATGGAAGCACTTTGGACACAAGCAAAGAGGGCGGGGTTATGAACCATTTGATGGCCGGACATGACAGGTTTCGCAACGGTTACTGGCGGCGCTACAAAAAACGCTTTGCAACGCTAGCACGTGATGGCCAAGCGCCACAGGCGATGGTGATTGCCTGTTCAGATTCACGTGTTTCGCCAGAAGTTATTTTTGACTGTGCGCCAGGTGAGATTTTTGTAGTGCGCAATGTGAGCAACCTTGTACCCCCTTACGCGCCTGATACCGGCAACCACGGCACCTCAGCCGCGTTGGAATTTGCCGTGACTGTGTTGAAGGTAAAAACCCTGGTGGTATTAGGGCATAGTTTATGCGGTGGTATTCGCGCATTAATGAGCGGGCCTGCCATTAACAACGGTGATTTTATTGAATCATGGATGGCGATTGCCAGCCAGGCACGCCAGCGAGTTTGCGATTCTCCCGAGCCCGGTGAGGATTTTGACGAATTATGCCACCGTTGTGAGCATGAATCGATCCGTATTTCATTGAGTAATTTGCTGACATTTCCATGGATTGTTTCCCGCGTTACCGCTGGTGAGCTGACGCTTACAGGTTTACATTTTGATGTTCAGACCGGGAAGTTAGAAATAATTTAGTGATGCAACTATATCTCAGGCACGTTTCTATATTTTATATCAGAGAGCACCAAAGTGACTGATGATAAAGTTATAATTATTGGCGCTGGCGTGGCGGGGTTATATGCTGCGTGGCTGCTGGCAGCGGCTAAAGTTCCGTATGAGATCATTGAAGCGCGGGCGCGTTTGGGCGGGCGGGTTCTTACCGTTAATGAAACCAACAAGCTGGCCCAGGATGGCATAACTGAAGATGGGTTTGACCTTGGCCCTTCATGGTTTTGGCCACAAAACCAACCTGCCATTGGCCGGCTTGTTGCCCAACTAAAGCTTCCGGCCTTTGCCCAAAATTGCGAAGGCGATGTTATTTTTGAGCGTATGTCCCGCGAGACATTTCAGCGTTATCGTAGCGGCGCGCAAGACCAACAATCAATGCGCCTCGTCGGTGGCACTGGCGCCCTGGTGCGGGCCTTGGCGCAAGAATTATCGCCAGCGGATATCTCATTGAATACACGTGTAACGGCGATGGAATTGGTCGGTGATACCATTGAGTTGAGCATGACCCAGGCTGACGGCACAACCCAAACGCGGCAGACTAAGCATGTTATAGCAGCCCTGCCTCCCCGGCTGTTGCAACATTCTGTATTGTTTAATCCATCACTTGATGCCGCCACCGCCCAGTTATGGCGCGATACCCCCACCTGGATGGCACCGCATGCGAAATTTATAGCGGTTTATAACCAAGCTTTCTGGCGTGCGGATGGGTTGTCAGGCACGGCACAGAGCATGGTGGGGCCGATGGCTGAAATCCATGATGCTTCTACCGCATCAGGCACGGCGGCCTTGTTTGGGTTTATCGGCGTTGGTGCTGAACAACGCGCCGCAGTTGGTGAAGCCTCATTGATTGGTGCCTGCGTGAGCCAGTTGGTGCGAATATTTGGCGAACAAGCCGCCAGCCCGCGGGCTACTTTGTTGAAAGACTGGGCAACTGACGATTTAACAACCACACCGGCAGACCGGGCGATGAGCGGTCACCCCCACTCCATAAATCACGCCTGGGTCAGCGGTATGTGGGCTGGAAAACTTACTCTGGCCGGCAGCGAGACCAGCCCACAAGAACCTGGCTACTTAGCCGGCGCTGTGCTGGCCGCTGAGCGCGCCGTGGGGGAAATTACCAACACCCGCGCGGCTGCAAAGGCGGCGTTACAAAATTAAAGCTTGTTGCAGCAATAACCAGCTGGCTTCATCAGGGGCGAGCAGTAACCCGCCGTCTATCTCTGAAGGGATGTAGGGCCAGCCGTCAAAATGTCGGCCGTAACCGCCGGCTTCCTTGTGCAGCAGATAACCAGCGCAATGGTCCCACGGGTACAGGCGGCGGAATAGTTGCATATGGCAATGGCCGGAGGCCAGCATGCGGTATTGGTGGGCGGCACAACGGTAATCCGCCAGCGACCCGATACGATCCAGCCGGTGCAGCACGTGAGAGCGCATGGGTTCTTGCATATAACGCCATGAAACCGTGCCCACCATTTGGTTAACCGGCACCGGGGCGGCAACATGCAGACGGTGGCGCGTGCCATCGGCGTTGACCATCCAGGCACCGCCGCCCGCGATGGCGACGGCGGTGTCATTGCAGATCGGGTCATGCAGGAAGCCGGCCAGCACCTCATCTTGTTCTACCAAAGCCAGCATAACGCCAAATAGCGGGATTTCAGCGGCGAAGTTGGCGGTCCCGTCGATCGGGTCGATGATCCAGACTTTACCTGGCAGTTTCAGGCGCTTTAGTAAATTGGGGGTTTTGGCAACGCTCTCCTCGCCAATGACATCAACGCCAGGAAAGAGTTTATGCAGCCCTGCCGTGAGGGCTTTTTCCGCCGCCTCATCAGCGATTGTTACGGGGTCAAGCGGGCCGGATTTGGTGGTGATATCCAACGCTGTGAGATGCTTGAAGCGCGGCATAATCTCACTGCGTGAAACCTCGCGCAGCAGCGCGATGACGGCGGAAACATCAAGCGCGGTCATAGCCGCTCAAATCGGGCGCGGTCTGCCTCGCTCATGCGGACCTCAACATGCACCAACTCCTCCCCGTCATGGCGCAGTGTTACCTCGCCGTGGCGGTATAGCCAGGCAAGCTTGGCACCATCCACAACCGGAATATCACAAACCAGCGTGACCAGCTGTTCAGCCAAACGCCGGTCAACCGCGGAAAGCAGGGCCACAAGCCCCTCGCCCGTAAGGGCCGAAACAGCAATGCCGTTGCCCTCGCGCAAGGGTACGTTAGCGATGCCACCTAACAGGTCAGCTTTGTTGAGAACCTCAATGCAGCGCTCCTGCCAATGCTCATCAAGTGTGCCGTCTTTCACCAAGCCGTTCAGCACGGCCAGTACGTCAGCGCGCTGGGCGGCACTATCAGGGTGGGCAATGTCGCGCACATGCAAAATAATGTCAGCTTCGGCAACTTCCTCAAGCGTGGCGCGGAAGGCGGCGACCAGTTCGGTCGGCAGGTCAGAAATAAAGCCTACCGTGTCAGAGATGATAATTTTGCGGCCAGAGGGGAGCGTAAGGCCGCGCATGGTAGGGTCGAGTGTGGCAAACAACTGGTCCTCGGCCATCACCGCAGCGCCGGTGATGGCGTTGAACAAAGTGGATTTGCCAGCGTTGGTATAGCCCACCAGAGCCACCACCGGGCTTGGCACGCGCTTGCGCGCCCCCCGATGCAGGCCGCGGGTGCGCCGCACATCCTCAAGTTCCAACTTCAGGCGAGTGATGCGATCACCGATCAAGCGACGGTCAGCTTCAATCTGGGTTTCACCAGGACCGCCGAGGAACCCGAAGCCACCACGCTGACGCTCCAAGTGAGTCCAGGACCGCACCAGCCGCGAGCGCTGGTATTCCAGATGGGCCAATTCCACCTGCAGCGCGCCCTCACGGGTACGGGCGCGGGCACCAAAAATGTCTAATATCAACCCGGTACGATCGATGACTTTGCATTTCCAGGCGGTTTCCAGGTTGCGCTGCTGCACCGGCGTGAGCTTGGCATCCACCACTACCACCTGCACGTCATTGGCGGAAATCGCCTGGCCTGCCTGCTCGGTCTGGCCTTTGCCAAACAGGGTGGCGGGGGTGCGCGCGCGGATGGCGAATACCGCGTCATGCACCACCACCAACCCGATGGAGGCTGCCAAGCCAACAGCCTCCGCCACCCGCGCCTCAGCCTCCCGCGATGATGGGCTGAGCCTGGCTAAGGATTTGTCCCACGGCAATAATACCGCTGCGCGGTTGGGCGGCGGCGCAGTCTCGATCAGGGTGCTCAGCCTTGTTCGTCCATGCCGGGGCCATAATCTGGGCCCTCGGTGCGCGCCAGCTTCAACGTGCCGGTGGGGGCAACCTCGGCAGCATTGCCGCCTTCAGCCTTGCTGGCATCAAACAGCATGATCGGTGCGCCCGGCATCACGGTGCTGATGGCGTGCTTATAAACCAGCTGGGTGTGACCATCGCGCCGCAAAAGCACCGAGAAATTATCGAACCAGGTAATAACACCCTGTAATTTCACGCCGTTTACCAGAAACACCGTAACTGGTGTTTTGCTTTTACGGACGTGGTTGAGGAACACGTCCTGCACGTTTTGAGATTTTTCGTTAGCCACGGCGATTATCCTTTTTTTTGTCGTCTGTTTGACGATGAAGTTAATGTATTTTTTAAAAACTCAAGTTTTACCAACATTTGCGTGGCACGCGATGCTGACAAAGCCAACTATATCGCAAAGTCTCTGTTGAGCAACCGTCTGGATACATAGTCGGTATGTGAGCGCGCCGATTCAATCAGCTCGTCTCGGCTTTTTCAATTCCGAGTCCAATGCGGCATTCAATTCCGCGCCTAGCAAAATGACATAGGCGGTGAGGTAGAACCACATCATCAGCCCGATGAGTGTGGCGAGCGGGCCATAAGTGGCGTCATAAACCGCGAAATGGCCAACATACAGACCAAAGACCCAGGAACCCAACAGCCAGACAATGGTGGCCAGGGCGGCGCCGGGCGCGAAATAAATCCGGCCCTCGCCCGCCGGGCCGTAGCGGTAGAGCAACCCGAGGGTGGTAACCACAAAACCGATCATTGCCAGCGCACTACATAGGCTGACCAGATAAGTTGCATAGGCGCTGAGGCCGATGAAGGTAATGAGCAAGGGAATAAAGACCAGAATGCCAATCGCCAGAATGGCACCCAAAACCGCGATCAAGGTCATGCCCAGGCTAATGAACTGGAATTTGATCAGGCCGCGCGTTTCGGTCTCCTTATAGGCCAGCGTTAGTGCATTCAAAATTGACTTGGTTCCGGTGGAGGCTGACCAGAGCGAGATGAGCAGGCTGACCAGGAAGCTGAGGCCGAGGCCGCGTGCCGGGGCTGCAACGAGGCTCTGAATGCGATTTGAGATCAGCTCATACGCCGTCGGCGGCATGAATTGCTGTAAATAAAATAATTGCGGTTGCACGGTATCGGGGTTGAAAACCAGGCCGTACAGCGAGATCAGCATGGTAATGCCTGGAAATAGTGCCAGGGTAGCATAAAATGCACAGCCGGCAGCTACCAGCGAAACCCGTTGCGAAGCCATGGCGCGAGCCGCCCCGAAGACGGCCCGCTTCAGGAGCGGCAAGTGCTGCCAGACAACAATTTTGTCAGCCATGAGATAAGGCTAAAGCAATTTAACGCCTGCGCAAATTAAGTCATGCACTTGCCACCGAATTGTAACCTAGCGGATGTGCCGGGGCTTAATAGCCCAGGGCACAACCATCTTTGCGCGGGTCTGACCCCCCGACCAGCACACCGTTCGCGTTGTCGATAAAAATCGCCTGACCACCACCATGAGGTTTGTCGAGATCGACGATGTCGTGGCCTTTGGCTGCCAGCGCCGTACGTAAACTGGTGGGGATGGAGCGTTCAAGTTCGAGTTTACCCGCATAGGGGAAATACCGCGGCAAATCGATGGCCGCCTGCGGGTTGAGCCCATATTGCAGCATGTTGCCGATAACAAAGCTCTGGCCCATCGGCTGATAATGCGCGCCCATCACGCCGAACACATATTCGGCCTCGCCATTTTTGGTCGCCATTGAGGGAATGATGGTGTGCATCGGGCGCTTGTTGGGGGCAATGCAATTGGGGTGGCCGCGCTCATAACGAAAGCCAAGCCCGCGATTATGCATAAATATGCCGGTATTGCCTGCCAAAATACCAGAGCCGAAATTCTCGAATACCGAATTGATAAGGCTGCAGGCGTTACCTTCTGAATCCACCACCGATAAATAAATTGTATCCTTATGCAGATTGCCTGGGGTTGGCAGGAACTGCATCGCGTGATCATCATTAATAAGGCCGCGCAGACCTGAGAGGTAACTCTCACTCAATAAATGTTCGACCGGCACATCAGCTTGCGTGGGGTCGGCAAGGAAAGCATCGCGGTCACGATAGACCAACCGTGCGGCTTCAATATGACGGTGCACGCGCACCGGGTCGAGCGCATCGGCGCCGTGCGCGAAACCATCCATAATGCCCATGATCATTAAGGCGACAATGCCTGAACCGTTGGGCGGGCATTCCCAAATGTCGCGGCCTTCAAACTTGTGCGTGATGGGGGTGACAAACTGCGAAGCATTAAGGCCAGCGGCAAAATCGGCCTCAGTATGCAAGCCACCGCGCGCACGTAACTCAGCGGTCATGGCGGCGGCAAGTTCACCCTCATAAAATGCCTTGGCACCGCCGGCTGCGATTTTGCGAAGCGAGGCACCCAGTGGCGCGTTGCGAAAGATGGTGCCAATTTTTGGTGCGGCGCCATTTACCAGGAACGATGTAGCGCCAGTATCGGTAAGTTTATCGGTAGTGTGTGACCAGTCGTAGTTCACCCGCGGGGTAACCACGAAGCCATCTTCAGCAAATTTAATAGCTGGTTGCAAAGCGGCATCTAGCCCCTTGGTGCCGTAGGTTTTCAATAAGGTTTCCCAGGCGCTGACGGCACCGGGGATGGTGACGACATGCGGCGAGGTGTTGCGCGGCGTGCCCTTTACACCAGCAGCTTCCAGCGCATCCATAGTGGCACCAGCTGGAGCGCGGCCAGAGCCGTTCATGGCCACCACCGGTTTGCCTTTTGGTTTGTAGAGCACAAAGCAATCACCGCCGATGCCGGTTGATTGCGGCTCAATCACCGCTAGCACGGCGGCCGCTGTTATGGCAGCATCCATGGCGTTACCGCCGGCACGCATGCATTCAATGGCGGCCAACGTGGCTTCCGGCATTGAGGTAGCAGCCATGGCACGCGTTGCATAAACCGGGCTGCGGCCAGGATATTGAAAGTCACGCATATGAAATAAGCCCCTATCAAATTTAATTTGTCTTGCAGGAAAAGCTGAAAAATTTCAATGCAGCACAGCCGCTAATAAAGCTTGGGTTTTTGGATGGCTGGGGTGGTTAAAAATCTGCTCAGGTGGGCCCTCTTCGATGATTTTGCCTTCCGCCATTACCACCACACGGTCAGCCACCTGGCGGGCAAAGCCCATTTCGTGTGTTACAACCACCATGGTCATGCCGGTACTGGCAAGGTCTCGCATTACTGCCAACACTTCACCCACCATTTCAGGGTCAAGCGCTGAGGTTGGCTCATCGAACAACAGTACCGCTGGCTGCATCGCCAAAGCGCGGGCAATGGCCACACGCTGTTGCTGACCTCCGGAGAGTTCAACCGGAAATGCCGCCGCTTTGTCAGGCAAACCAACACGCGCCAACAGAGTACGGGCCTGCGCCTGTGCTTCAGCCTTTGGGGTACCACGCAACAGTTGCGGTGCGAGGCAAATGTTATCAAGTGCATTCATGTTAGCGAACAAATTAAACCGCTGAAACACCATGCCTACATCACGCCGTTGCAAGGCAATATTGGCCTCACGGTCCGACACTAATTTTCCATTCCGATCGCGGTAGCCAATAAGTTTACCATTTACAACAACCCGGCCGTTTTGAACAGTCTCCAGATGGTTGATACAACGCAGCAACGTCGTTTTACCTGAGCCAGACGGGCCAATAAGCACCACCACCTCACCACGTTTTACTTGAAAATTTACACTGTCCAGAACCTTTATGGTTCCAAAGAATTTATCGATATTTGTTGCTTCAACCAATAATTCGTCACTGACTGATGTGTTGCTCATTGGTGTGCCTCCAACACAACTTGTACCGGGGGGGATTTTGCCGCCGGCCGGCCCAAGGCGAAATGGCGTTCTGCCCAGCCCATAAATATATTCCACAAACTGGTCAGGAATAAAAAGTAAATGCCCAGCACCGAATAAAGCTCAAAGGTTCGGAAAGTGGCAGAATTTATTGTCTCAGTGACCAGTAGCATTTCTGAAACACCAATCACGCTTACCAATGTGGTATTTTTCAGCATGATATTAAATTGATTGCCAATAGGCAACAAAATAATACGGAACGCTTGCGGTAACACAATGTAGCGCATCAGCATCATCGGCGGCATGCCGAGCGCTTTGGCTGCTTCGAATTGCCCACGGTCAACGGCACTAATCCCGGCACGGTAAATTTCCGCCATGTAAGCGGCTTCGTTAATTGCCAGAGCCAAAATTCCTGCCTGCAAATTACCTGGAAAGGTGATGTCACCGACGGTGATATCTTCGAACCGCAAAATACCGGCAGCAGCGAGGCCCGTATAAATGAACACGATTTGAACCAGCAGCGGCGTGCCACGAATGATCCAGATATAGGAGGCCGCCAGGAAGCTGAGGTATTTGTTGCTGGACATGCGGGCAAAGGCCACGGCAAGGCCAATGATAAAGCCAAGAAGCTGGGCGCTGACGCTCATGATAATCGTCAGGCCCAGGCCCACAAGAAACGCGCCGCTCGGGGTGATGAGCTGCGCCCAGAAATATGCCCAGTCAAAATTCATGATTAGTCAGCCTTAGTCGTAATCTGGAAAGACAATGAAGCCTGAGGATATTTTGTAACGCCCCAGGCTTCATCAATCAAATGTTCAGCTGAGCGTCGCCATTATTGCGGCAGCGGCAGCGCATCGTCTTCCAAGTGCCATTTTTTAAAGACCATGCTGTAGGTGCCGTCGCGCATCAAACCGGAGAGCGCGACCGTGAGGGCAAGTTTCAGGCCCGGCGTTGATTTTGCCACGCCAATGCCGGTGGAGATTTTGAAGTAAGGCGGACTGCCGCTTTCAAAAACATTTGGTTCAAGGCGGGCGTAATAAAGTGCGGCTTCATAAGAGACACCGTACGCGGCCACTTGGCCAAACTGTACCTGCTGCAAAGCCGGAGTATTTTCGGGAAACATCACGATATCGATCGGCGGTTTACCAGCTTTGGTGAGATCATCGTTCGCAGCCTGCATCAGATTGGTGGCGGTGGTGCCGGTCACGGTGGCGGCCTTCAGACCGGAAAGATCTGCTGGGCTGGAGAGTTTAGGCTTGCCCGCCTTCAGGATGAAGCCTTCCTGCGAATTCATATAAGGGATTTCATCAATCACCTTCAGGCGCGGCGGCTTGATGAAAAGTTGTGAGAGAATGGCATCGCAATGGCCTGCCAGCAGCGCCGGAATAAGCCCCGCAAACGGCATGTTGATGAATTTGGCTTTCACCCCAAGACGGGTGGCCAGCAAATTGCCAAGGTCAATATCAACGCCTTCCGGCTGTTGTTTGGGGTCAAAAAACTCCATTGGCGGCAAGCTAACGGCGCTGCAGTAGGTGATGGTGCCGGTGCTGGTGATGGTGGTTGGCAAGTCGCTGGTGTCAGCATGGCTGGCCGATGGTACAGCGAGAGCAAAACAGGCGGCGAGGCCTCCAGCAATGCGGGTGCGGGTGAATGACAACTTCATATACAGAATGTCTCCTGATGGACTGAATGAGCGTGCTACGTTCCACAGCATAGGACACTGATAATTTGCCACAAGCCAACATTTGTATAAAAATTAGGCTTTTAGACATGGATGATCTATAATTAGCCAATTATCGCAAGTGATTGCAAATCAACGATTAAATATTAGCCTTTAAAATTTGTTCATACAATCGGCCTCTTATAATATAGGCAATTCATATCAAATCATCTCTCCGCCAAGGCTGAGGGCCACCGCTTGCGCCACCTTAATGCCATCCACCCCGGCGGAGAGAATGCCGCCGGCATAGCCGGCTCCCTCGCCTGCAGGAAACAAACCGCGGGTGTTTAGGCTTTGAAAATCTTTGCCGCGCGTAATGCGTATTGGCGAGGAGGTGCGGGTTTCAACGCCTGTCAGCACGGCATCAGGCCGGGCGAAGCCACGAATTTGCCGATCAAACGCTGGCAACGCCTCACGAATTGCCTCGATAGCGTAATCCGGCAAGGTGGACGAAAGGTCCGTCGGGGTGACGCCGGGTTTATAGGACGGGATCACCCCGCCGAGTGATGTAGAGGCACGGCCTGCAATAAAATCTCCTACCAACTGGCCGGGTGCCGCGTAATTGCTACCGCCCGCCACAAAGGCGGCAGTTTCCCAGCGGCGCTGAAAGGTAACGCCGGCCATCATATCGCCAGGGTAATCAGCAGGGTTAATGCCAACCACAATGCCGGCATTGGCATTGCGCTCATTGCGGGAATATTGGCTCATGCCGTTGGTGACAACGCGGCCAGGCTCAGAGGTTGCGGCAACCACCGTGCCGCCAGGGCACATGCAAAAACTGTAAACCGAACGGCCGTTTGCTGCATGGTGAACAAGTTTATAGTCAGCGGCACCTAAAATTGGGTTGCCTGCAAAGCTGCCGAAGCGGTGCGCATCAATCATTGATTGTGGATGTTCAATGCGAAAACCAACTGAAAACGGCTTTGGTTCAATAAACACACCGCGCGATAACAACATCTCAAACGTATCACGCGCGCTATGGCCGATGGCGAGCACCACATGATCAGACTCGATATACTCACCTGATTGCAAATGCACCCCACGCACCTGGCGGGAATCATCAATCTCAATGTCAGTTACTTTGGCACCAAAGCGGTATTCACCGCCGAGCGCTTCGATGGTCGCCCGCATGGTTTCCACCATGCCAACCAGCCGGAAGGTGCCAATATGGGGTTTGCTCACATAAAGGATTTCCTCAGGTGCCCCGGCTTTAACAAACTCAGTAAGGACTTTACGTCCCAAATGCTGCGGGTCTTTGATCTGGCTGTAGAGTTTACCGTCTGAGAATGTCCCTGCCCCGCCTTCACCAAACTGCACGTTGCTCTCGGGGTTGAGAATGGATTTGCGCCAAAGCGCCCAGGTGTCCTTGGTACGCTCACGCACCAATTTACCGCGCTCCAGAATAATGGGGCGCAGGCCCATTTGCGCCAGAATAAGAGCAGCGAAAATGCCGCACGGGCCAGTACCAACCACAACAGGGCGTTTAGCGGGCTGGGGCGGTGTGGGCACGAACTTGTATGATGTATCTGGCGTGGGGCCGATACTTGGGTCGGCCGTGATGACGACACCTTCCGCAACGCTGGCGTCAATGGTGTAAACCAGCGTGATGTTGGATTTTTTACGAGCGTCAAAGGCGCGGCGGAAAATGCTGTAATTGAGCAGCTGGTGCGAGACGATGTTGAGATGCTGCAAGATCGCGGCGCGCAGTGCCGGTTCATCGTGATTGATGGGCAAAGTAAGCCCGACTATGCGCAGCATGGTGTGGTGTTTGACAGAGCGTGGATCATGGTCACTCTATACTGAATTTTGGCGGGAAGCTCCAACAGCGTGATAGATATCATTTTTGACTTGCGTTGTTTTCAGAACCCTAGCCCGGTGCGGCGCGGGATTGCGCGCCATGCAATGATGTTGCTGGCAACCGTGCGGGGAGCGTTTCCACAGGCCCGCGTGCTGGGGCTTATGGACCAGGCTTTGCCGAATTTGCCTGAGGATGTGCGGGGGCTGGCTGATGAGGTGATAAAAACAGCCGGTCTGGTGGGGCGTGGGGATGCAATATTCATCAACCCATCACCGCTGGAAGGTGACCAGGTTTTTGTGGCGCGGCTGTTGCTGAACCAGTCCGTACTGCGAGTTGCGGCCTTATATGATTTTATTCCGTATGAGGCGCCGGAACTTTATATGAAAACGGCATCTGAGCGTTTGGCTTATGGCTCCGCCCTGGTGTGGCTGCGCCATTATGATGTGTTGTTGAGCATTTCAGAGACAACCAAGGTGCTGCTGACCAAGATTCTGCCTGTAGGGCCTGACTGTGTGGTAACCGGAGTGGCGGTGTCGCTGCTGCCAGCTTCGCCCCTAGCTTTGCTTCCTGTTTTGGCCATAGAAGATACAACAAAGCGCCATATATTTTGCGCAGGCGGCGATGATGCCCGCAAAAACATCGCGCTTTTGATAAAAGCCCATGCCGGCAGCGCAATATTGCAAGCCAGAAAAATTCCATTGGTGGTAACAGGGGCATATCAGCCAGATGCGGTAAGGTATTTTTATGGCCTTGTGGCGGCTGCGGGTGGCAATGCAAGCCTGTTGCGGCTGGTGGGCCTCGCAACAACTGAGAAAATGCAGAGTTATTATCGCAACGCCTTTTGTGTGGTAACGCCGTCACGCAGGGAAGGGTTTTCGCTGCCGGTGGTGGAAGCGATGCAAGCTTCTGTGCCCTCGATCGCTTCAGATATTCCAACCCATGCAGAGCTGGTGCGCGATGCGGCGCTGCGATTTGGGGTTGATGATGTGGCGGGCTTGCGCGGGCTGATGGAACGCGTGGTGCGGGAGCCTGATTTTGCTGCTGAAATTGTGGCGGGCCAGCGTGAGATTTGGCCCCGGTTCACGCCAGATAAGGTGGCGGCGCGCTGTTGGGCGCCCGTGCAGGCGCGGTTGCAACATGCCAAAATGCGGTCAACACCAAAGCGTCGTGCAAGAGTAGCGGTGATCAGCCCAATGCCGCCGGTGGCATCAGGTGTTGCGGATTTTACCAGTGCCATGTTGCAGGCTTTGGCAAAAAATGTAGATGTATTCGTGTTTCCGCCCGGTTCCGCACAAGCTTATATTGAGCCTTATTATGACCGCGTGTTGAGTGTTGTGGGCAATGCAGCGGATCATCACCTGGCGACATTAGCGCATGTGCAGCGTTACGGTGGGGCATGCTTGTGCCATGACTCACGGCTCATAAATTTATACGAACAGGCATTGGGGCTGAGTGGCGCGGCTAAAATTGCAAGCCGTGAGTTGCAGCGCAACGTGTCAGCCGATGAAATCAGCCTCTGGCTGGCGGATGAAAATGCCAGGCAGGCTGATTTTTTAGGTGAGATTGCCGCAGCGGCACGGCCATTGATTTTACATTCTAAACTGGCCGCGCAAAGTTTGTGTATGCGGGGAATATCAGCCTATTGGCTAAATTTTCCAATTTATCGGCCTTGGGATGCACCTATATCCCTTGCACAAAAACAGGCGGCCAGGGCGCGGCTTGGCTTGCATGGGAATGTGATTATTAGCCTAGGATTTATAATGCCCAGCAAAGGGCTGGCACCGGCCTTGCACGCAATGACGCGGCTACGGGTGATGGGGGTGCAAGCAACATTGGTTTGGGTGGGGCAGCCTGCCTGTGATTTGGCCCCCTGGCGCGCACAGGCGCTGGCTTTAGGGGTGGCGGACAATGTGGTGTTCAGTACCGGGTTTGTTGATGAAGCACGCTACAGGGATTTTATTTGTGCGGCTGATGTTGGGTTACAGTTGCGGCTGGGCGGGCGGGGAAATATCTCCGGCGCGCTGCAGGATTGTATTGCCGCCGGGCTGCCCTGTGTGGCGAGCAATGATTTAGCGCAAGGGGCGGCAGCGCCTCACTATGTGAGCCGTGTGAATGATATGCCAGAACCTGACGAAATTGCGCAGGCTCTAGCGGCTTGGTTGCAAGCCCCACGCGTAACCGATGCTGAGCGCGCGGATTACGCGCAAAACCATAGTATGGCGCGCTACGCCGAGGGGCTTTGCCGATTGCTGGAATTGGATTGATTAGACGGAATAGACTGAGCGGGTGGAAACGAATTCTGGTGGGTGGCGAGAGTAAGAAGTGCCGCCTCGATATTTTTGGAGAGCAACGGAAGTTCATCTAGCCGGTCGAGCCGGGATTGAATAAAATTAAGCTCCCGCATCACATCAGCCAGCAGCCAGGAACGCAGCCGCCGGATGATGTGACGGCGCAACCAGCTACGCATAGCGCCGTAAATCGAGCGTGCGAGGATATTCTGGCCCTTGCACAGGCTTTGGTTCAGCCATTTTGCCTGGCGTGTGGCCAATACCAAAGAAACGCGAGCGGCGGCGAGCTTCAGCAGCGTTGGCATTCACCGGGAAATCGGCATAGGCGCGTCCACCCGGGTGCGCCACATGATGCGTCATGCCGCCAATGCTGCGGCCTGACCATTTGTCATAAACATCAAACACCAGCGGCACCTGAGCGCCAATGGTAGGGTGTAATGCCGAATATGGCTGCCATGCCTTAAAGCGCACGCCTGCCACATATTCACCTGGCACTTCGGTTCGTTGCAGCGGCAACGCAGCACCATTGCATGTGAGTGTGTAGCGTTCATCAACCCAGCCGAACACCTTGGTCTGCAAACGCTCAGCGGAACTATCAACATAGCGGGCGGTACCGCTGGAAGTTTGTTCCTCACCCAGCACATGCCATGGCTCCAGCGCGTGGCGCAGTTCCACCTTCATGTCGCGTACCGCAATTTCACCAACCTGCGGGAAGCGAAATTCCATATGCGGGTCAAACCAGTCCAAATTCAGCGGAAAGCCAAAAGTCTCAAGCTCAGCCAGGGCGTCTTTGAAGTCAGATGCAGCATAATGCGGCAGCAGGAATTCATCATGCAAACGCGTATCCCAGCGGATCAACCGGCGCTCATAGGGTTTTTCCCAGAATGCGGCGATGGCGCTGCGCATCAGCAATACCTGTGCGGCTGACATTTCAGCATGCGGCGGCATTTCAAAGGCACGAAATTCCACCAAGCCCCGGCGGCCCGAGGCTGAATTCGGATCGTACATTTTGTCGATGCAAAATTCGGTGCGGTGGGTGTTGCCGGTCATGTCGGCAAAAACATTGCGGAACAAACGGTCAACCATCCAAGGCGGGGTGTTGCTCTGGCGAGAGACCTGCTGGAAAGCGATTTCCAACTCATTGAGGGAATCCTGGCGGGCTTCGTCAATGCGTGGGTGCTGGCTCGACGGGCCGATGAACAGACCGCTGAACAAAAAGCTCAATGATGGATGGTTGTGCCAGAACCCGACCATGGATTTCAACAAATCAGGCCGGCGCAGGAAGGGGCTATCCGCCGGCGTCGCCCCGCCCATCACCACATGGTTGCCGCCACCAGTGCCAACATGGCGGCCATCAAGCATGAATTTTTCAGCTGATAATCCAACCTCACGCGCCACCTCATAAAGCTGCGTGGAGCGCTCAACAATTTCCGCCCAGCTATGGGCCGGGTGGATATTGGCTTCAATCACGCCAGGATCCGGCGTGACAGAGAAGTTCAAAATCCGGTCATCCTCGGGCGGCAAATAGCCTTCCAGAATCACCTTGCGGCCAAATTCCTCGGCGGTATAC
>JAQNCT010000095.1 GCA_029077825.1 Acidocella sp.
CTTCATGGTTACCGGCAATGATACCGGCCAGGCCGTGCTGCAAGGCCTGGGCCTGACACAGCTAACCACCACCAGCCACGGCCCGCTTACCTGGTTTGAAGGGGCATCCCCCCACGGCCCCATATCAATTTGCTTCAAGCCCGCCGCCCTGGGGGCCCGGAACATTTATTTGTCTGACCTTGCCCCCCAATCCCCCCGCGCTGAAATGGCCACAGCATGATTATTGAACCCCTCACCCTCACCAAGGCTGAAACCACCCCCGGCACGCCGCTCATTTCGGTTGTGGTGCCCGTTCATAATGAAGCGCCGAACATCCCCCCGCTGATTGAAAAAATCCGCCTCGCACTGAACGAAATCGCGCATGAGATTATTTATGTCGATGATGGCAGCTCTGATTCCACCCCTGAGCTTTTGGCTGAACTCTCCGCCAGCCTGCCCAGCTTGGTGCGGGTTCGCCACCGCAAAAGCTGCGGCCAAAGTGCCGCCGTCATCACCGGCGTTAAAGCCGCGCGCGGCAAGTACATCGCCACACTTGATGGCGACGGCCAGAACGACCCGGCCGATATTCCAGCCATGCTGAGCGCTGCCCTTACCGCTGAGGCCAATGGCGCCAACCCGGTACTCATCGCCGGGCACCGCGTGGCCCGCCAGGATTCTGAGGCCAAGCGCTGGGGCTCCAAAATCGCCAACAAAGTGCGCGGCAAATTGCTGCGGGACGGCACGCCAGACACGGGCTGCGGCCTGAAATTATTCCCCCGCCAGGCGTTTTTGGAACTCCCCCATTTTGACCATATCCACCGCTTCCTGCCCGCCTTGTTCATCCGCGCTGGGGGCCAGGTGGTTTCAGTGCCGGTGCGCCACCATGCCCGCGCGCATGGCGCCTCGCATTACGGCACATGGGACCGGCTGAAAGTTGGCATTGTGGATTTGTTCGGCGTTGCCTGGCTGCAACGCCGCTGGAACCTGCCGCAAATTGAGCCAAACCCATGAACCGCCCCCAGCACCGCCGCCCCCCGCACCACCGTAACCAAGGCACTGCCAGCGCCACGCTCAAGCCTGCATTAAAACCGGCCCTCATGGCGGGTGCCATGGTAAGCCTCGCACTCTGCCTGCCCTTGCTGGGCGGCGGCCACGCGCAATCCACCTTGGTAGACCTTGTAAGCCAGGGCGGTTTGCGCGGCCCGGTTTTGTACCTTGCGGTGGCCACCTTGCTCACCGCCATTGGCCTGCCACGGCAAATCCCGGCATTCGTTGCGGGTTATGCGTTCGGCACCTGGAGCGGCACAGCCATAGCACTGCTCAGCCAGATGCTCGCCTGCGGGCTTGATTTTATGTGGGCGCGCGCTTTGGGGCGCGAATTCGTGACGCGCAAATTCGGCACAATGCTCCGCCGGATTGATAAAACCCTGGCCGCCCAACCTTTCATCGCCACGCTCACCTTCCGGCTCATGCCCGTGGGCAGCAACATTCTGCTTAATTTCGCGGCCGGGCTGTCATCGGTCCGGGCGTTTCCGTTCCTGGCGGCCTCTCTGGTCGGCTTCATTCCGCAAACAGTCATCTTCGCCCTCATCGGGCGCGGCAGCGCGCCAAGCCATGCCAACATCCTGGCCATGGGGCTTGCAACTTTCGCGCTCTCTGCCGTTCTGGGCGCGTTTTTATTACGCAAGCACCGGCAGATATCTGCTTAATATATTAAGCGACTTTTGCCCGGGCGTTGCGCGAACAGTGAGATTGTGCGATTTGATGTCTCAAATAAGTACACTTGTTTGGGATAGGTTGATTTGTCTGAGGCAATTCTCGAAACTTCCGGGCTGACGAAGGCGTTTAACGGATTCACCGCCGTCAGCGGCGTGAATCTGCGAATCGAAACCGGCAGCATCCATGCCCTTATTGGCCCAAACGGTGCCGGCAAAACCACGTGCTTCAACCTGCTCACCAAATTTTTACAGCCAACTTCAGGCACTATTCATTTTCAGGGCCAGGACATCACATCCATGCGCCCGGCTGACATTGCCCGCCTGGGGCTGGTGCGCAGCTTCCAAATCTCGGCCGTGTTCGCCCACCTCACCACTGTTGAGAATGTTCGCATTGCACTGCAACGTGAGCGCGGCGCCAATTTTGACTTCTGGCGATCTGACCGCCTGCTCCAGCGCTATAACGACCGCGCACATGAACTGCTGGCTGATGTCGGCCTGTCTGACGCCACTGGAATTCCCGCAGGCGAGCTTTCATATGGCCGCAAGCGGGCACTTGAAATTGCCACCACATTAGCGCTTGAGCCAAAGCTGATGCTGCTGGATGAACCCACCGCCGGCATGACCGAGGCTGATGTAACCCGCATTGTAGCGCTCATCAGCCGCTTGCGGGCGGGGCGCACCATTTTAATGGTGGAGCATAATCTTTCAGTTGTTTCTGGCCTGTCTGATAAAATCACCGTTCTCACGCGCGGCAAAATTCTTGCCGAAGGCACGTATGAAACCGTTTCCGCCCACCCTGATGTGATCACGGCTTACCTGGGGACTGACCATGCTTGAAGTATCCGGCCTGAATTCCTGGTACGATGAAAGCCACATTCTGCACGGCATGAATTTTGAAGTGCGCGAGGGCGAATGTGTAACTTTGCTGGGCCGCAATGGGGCGGGCAAAACCACCGCCCTTAAATCCATTATGGGGTTGGTGCCCAAGCGCACCGGCAGCGTGAAGTTCAAAGGCGTTGAAATGATCAACGCCCGGCCAGACATTGTGGGCCGTGCCGGCATCGCGCTCTGTCCAGAAGAGCGCGGCATTTTCTCCGGCCTGAACGTGACCGAGAATTTAATGCTGCCCCCGGTGGTGGCCCCTGGCGGGATGAGCATTGAAGACATCCACGCGCTGTTTCCCAATTTGAAGGAACGCGCCAAAAGCCCGGGCACTAAACTTTCCGGTGGTGAGCAGCAGATGCTGGCCATTGCCCGCATTTTGCGCACCGGTGCCAAGCTGCTGCTGCTGGATGAGCCAACCGAAGGCCTGGCCCCGGTGATTGTGCAGCAAATCGGTGAGATGATCGCCGAGATCAAGCGGCGCGGCTTTACCGTGCTGCTGGTTGAGCAGAATTTCCGCTTCGCCTCAAAACTCGCAGACCGCCACTACGTCGTTGAACACGGCCAGGTGGTTGACATGATCCCCAATCACGAACTCGAAGCCCGGATGGATGATCTCCATAAGCGCCTCGGTATCTGATTACGCCTGCCTACCAATAACCATATTGAGGAGTACCAAGATGAAAGTTACACGTCGTAAAGTCCTCGGCACAGCTGCCGCCGCCACCGCGGCCACCGCCAGCCTGCCCACCTTGCCCGCGCGCGCCGCCGGCAAGTCACTCACCATCGGCGTTTGCAGCGATTTTTCGGGCCCCTACAGCGATGTGGGCGGTGAAACCTCAGTTGCCTGCGTGAAACAGGCGCTGGAAGATTTCGGCGCCGCCAATAAGGGATACGATGTCACTGTTATCAAAGGTGACCATCAGAACAAGCCAGACGTGGGTGCGGGCCTTGCCCGCCAGTGGTTTGACAGCGGCGTCGACCTGCTGATCGACGTGCCGAACTCCGCCGTGGGGCTGGCCATTGCCGGTGTGGCGGCTGAAAAAAACAAAGCCTACATCAACTCCAACGCCGCCAGCTCGCTTCTCACCGGTACCAAGTGCAACGCCCAAACCAT
>JAQNCT010000096.1 GCA_029077825.1 Acidocella sp.
CTCAGCGCCTATGCTGTGCAAGCTAATCAATCTTATGTTTTTATCCGCGGCGAATACCATCGCGCCATTGACTTAGTGGAACAGGCGATTGGCGAAGCGCAAGCCGCCGGTCTGCTGGGGGACAATATTTTAGGTTCAGGTTTCAACCTGACTGTTCATGTCCATGGCGGCGCCGGGCGCTACATTTGCGGTGAGGAAACCGCGCTGTTGAATTCGCTGGAAGGACGCCGCGCCGTTCCCCGCTCAAAGCCACCTCTGCCCATGATCAGCGGCCTGTTCGGAGCGCCAACGATCGTGAATAACGTCGAGACCATCTGTAACATTCCCCATATCGTGGCGAATGGCGCACAATGGTTCCGCAGCCTTGGGCGCAACGGTGCGGCCGGCACTAAAATTTTTGGCGTGAGCGGCCGGGTCAACCGGCCCGGCACTTACGAATTGCCGATGGGCACACCGATGCGCGAAATGATCGAGGAACACGCTGGCGGCATGAAGCCCGGCTATGCTCTGCGCGCCCTGTTGCCGGGCGGCGCTTCAACCGGATTCATGCTTGAAAACGAGCTCGATACGCCGATGAGCTTCGCCGGGTTCGCCGCCAAAGGTAACCGCCTTGGCACCGGCACCGCAATCATTCTGGATGACAAAACCTGCCCCGTGGGGTTCATTGCTAATCTGCAGCATTTTTTCGCGCAGGAATCGTGCGGCTGGTGCGCCCCCTGCCGCGATGGCCTGCCTTGGGTTGAGCAGACTCTCAAATCCATTGAAGCCGGTGAAGGCAAACCTGAGGATCTGGACCTGCTAACTGAGATGACCGACACGCTGGCCCCGGGCCGCACCTTCTGCGCATTGGCGCCCGGCGCCATGGCGTCATTAACCACCGGACTTGACTATTTCAGAGATGAATTTGAACGGCATATCCGGGTTGGAGATTGCCCATGGACATGAAAATAACGGTTGATGACCAGCTCATCACAGTTAATGGTGACGATAATCTGCTGGCAGTCTGCTTGTCCGCCAAGCTGGATGTTCCGTATTTTTGCTGGCACCCTGCCCTCGGTTCGGTAGGCTCCTGCCGCCAATGCGCCGTAAAACTGTTTCAAGGACCAGAGGACACAACTGGGCGTATCGTCATGGCCTGTATGACCAAGCCGACGCCGGGCATGCGTGTTTCAATTGCTGATGTACAGGCCGTAGAATTTCGTGAAGCGGTGGTGGAAACCGTACTGACGAATCACCCGCATGATTGCCCCGTGTGCGAAGTTGGTGGCGAGTGCCATTTACAGGACATGACGGTGATGACCGGCCATAAAGCCCGGCGCTATCGCTATGAGAAGCGCACCAATGTAAACCAGGACCTCGGGCCATTTATCCGCCATGAGATGAACCGCTGCATCGGATGCTATCGCTGCGTGCGATACTATCAGGATTATGCGGGCGGTGATGATTTTGGCGTGTTCGGCTCAAATCGTAACGTGTACTTTGGCCGCGACGAAGACGGTGCTCTAGAGAGCCCGTTTGCCGGGAATCTGGTAGAGGTTTGCCCCACCGGCGTGTTCGTAGACAAACCGTTTTCAGCAAAGTTCCGCCGTAAATGGGACATGCGCGCCACCCCATCGGTGTGCCCGCATTGTGCGGTTGGCTGTAATATCACGCTACAGGAGCGCGGCGGCCAGTTACGCCGGGTTGTAAACCGCTATAATGAAACGCTGAACGGATATTTTCTGTGTGACCGCGGCAGGTTCGGCACCGGCTTCGTGGAAAGCCCAGGGCGGCTGAGAAACGCGCGAAACAACGCCGGTGCAGCCCTCTCAGATGCCCAGGTCCGTGCTCAGCTCGCTGACATTGTGAAAACCACCGGCACCATTGGCATTGGTTCGCCGCGTGCCTCAATCGAGGCGAATTTTGCCCTCCGGCAATTGGTTGGGGCGGAGAATTTTTACGCCGGACTTTCTGACTTTGATGCCGCTGCCCTGCACAGCGCCGTCGCTATTGCGCGGCAGGTAGGTCTGGCGCGCGTGCAGGACGCTGAGCAAGCGGATGCGGTACTTGTGCTTGGCGACGATCCCGCAGCCATTGCGCCGCGTCTGGCACTGGCACTGCGCCAAGCCGCCCAGCGTGTACCAGATGCCATATTGGCTCAGCGCGACATTCCTGCATGGGATGCCGGTGCTACAAAGCAGGCGTCACACGAGGTTATGAATCCTTTTGTCGTTGTCACCAGTAAGCCGAGTTGGCTGGATTCAATGGCGACTCTGGCGCTACGCCGGACCAGCCAGGACATCATCGCGCTGGCTGTTGAAGTTGCAAGCGGGATAACCACCAAAGCAGTCGGCTCCGATATCGCTTCCGGGCTGCTGAACGCGCGTCAGCCGGTAATCGCTGTCAGTGGCGAAGCGGCTTTGCTGAATTCTGCGGCCAACATCGTTCTGGCATTGCGGGCCGCGGGCGTGCGCGCCAAGCTGAGCCTGATGCTGCCGGAAGCCAACAGCTTAGGGCTTGGGCTGATCGACGCCAGGCCTTTGTCAGCCGCACTTGCAGCTTGCAAGGGGCAAAACATCGTTATTCTGGAAAATGACGTATTCCTCCGCTCGGATCATGCTGGCGAATTGATTTCCAACGCCAACAACATTTGTGTGCTCGATCATATCGAAACAACTTCGGTTAAGCATGCCAGCCTGGTTGCGGCGGTCGGCAGCTTTGCAGACAGCGACGGGACGTTCGTAAATTGCGAGGGCCGGGCTCAGCGCTTTTACAAGGGCATCTTCCGGAACGATGAAGTGCCACAAAGCTGGGCGTTGCTGCGTGACGCCGGCGTGGAGGCCAGACTAGAATCGGCTAGGATCTGGCCGACGCACGCCGCATTGCTTACCAATTTGGCGGCTACACTTCCTGAACTTGCCGTCTGCGCCGAGGCTTCTCCAGAAGTGCCAGACGCACGACCAGCCACATTATCGTATCGCTACAGTGGCCGCACCGCCGCAACCGCGCATATTGACGTGCGTGAGCCACTACCGCACCAGCATGACGACTCCCCGCTGGGAACAACCATGGAAGGCCCGCCCATCCATGCGCAGAGCGGAGTCAAACCGGTGCTGTGGACACCAGGTTGGAACTCAGGCCAAGCGGTCAATAAATTTCAGGATGTCATCGGCGGTGCCATCACGGGATCACATGAAGTGTTTGCGTTTGAAACATCCACGGATATCATGACTCCATTTGCGATAGACATCGCTGAGGTATCGGACAGCCGGGTGCTCGGACTCGAAGAGCTGAGCGAGCTCTCGCCCGCCATTATCGCCCGCAACCTGGCGGGACCGGCATCATGATAATTATTCTTAGCTTGATCCAAGCCGTCGTTATTTTACTTGGCGTCGTGTTGCTGGCGGCCTTGCTGACCTGGGTGGAACGCCGGGTGCTCGGCTTCTGGCAGGACCGGCTCGGCCCCAACCGCGTCGGCTGGGAAGGTACGCTGCAGATTGTTGCGGATATGGTCAAAATCTTCTTCAAGCAGGATTGGACACCGCCGTTCGCCGATAAGGTGATCTTTACAGTAGCGCCCGCGATCGTGATGGCAACAGTGCTGATGGGCT
This sequence comes from Acidocella sp., assembly GCA_029077825.1. GTDB lineage: Bacteria > Pseudomonadota > Alphaproteobacteria > Acetobacterales > Acetobacteraceae > Acidocella. The sequence goes on from JAQNCT010000096.1 coordinate 3,591, forward strand.
TTGCTGTGGTGCCGTTTGTGCCTAATTTTGGCATCAGCCC
>JAQNCT010000038.1 GCA_029077825.1 Acidocella sp.
ACGGCGATGTGTATGTCTCAATGATGACCGGCGCGCAGATCAAAGCGGCGATGGAAGATGTGTGTGACAACCTCTTCAACCCTGACCCGTTCTACCAGCAAGGTGGCGACATGGTGCGGGTTGGCGGTATGAATTACGCCTGCGCGCCCAACGAGAAAATCGGCAACCGTATCTCAGAGATGACGCTGAGCAACGGGCAACTGCTGGATGCCTCGAAAACCTACAAGGTGGCAGGCTGGGCCTCAGTCTCGCAGCCGCAGAACACGCCGCCAGTGTGGGAGGTGGTGGCAAACTACCTGCGCGCCGAAAAAACCGTGCGCATCACCAAACCAAACGTCACCAAAGTCATCGGCATCAGCAATAACGCCGGATACGCACCATGAAAATAACCACCATAATCTGCCTGCTCGGGATAACAATGGCGCCTGCTTACATCCTGGACCGGTCATAAAAAAACGCGGGCAAATATCGCCCGCGTTTTCGAGTCAGCTAATATATCTACGAGAGATGCCTAAGCCGCCCCCATCACATAGGTCCGCAGGCTGTGAACCTCATGCGCTTGCTGATCGATCCAGGCTTTCACGACGTCCCCGATGCTAACAATGCCAGTCACCCTGCCACGCTCCATGACGGGCAAATGCCTGAAACGGCCATCGGTCATAATCTCCATAACCTGCTCGATGCTGACTTCAGGGTTGGTGACAACCGGATTTTTGGTCATCAAATCAGCTGCGGTCAAATTAACCGTATCGCTGGGCCGCCGCGCGAGGCTGCGCACGATATCTCGCTCGCTCAAAATTCCAACTAATTTGTCATCCTCATCAATGACCATTACGGCACCAATGCTTTTCTCCGCCAGTAATATGGCGACTTCAGAAATTTTCATCCCGGGCCGCACGGCAATAACCGCATGTGATTTTTCTTTTAACAGAGTTCGAATGGTCATTCTATCTCCTCCTTTCTTGAAAATCGGGCTTATCGCCTTTGATTTTATGCTTCATTAAACCCTTTAGAGCATCTGCCACAACAAACACACCGCTGCGACGGCGAGCTAATCATTTGTTGAGCAAATATATCCATCATTGACCATATTTATTGATTGTCAAATCAAACAATGTTCAACAAAATAAGTCATAAACCGGCGGGCAACGCAATGGTTTTTTAACGCTCACAAGACGGCGGCGACGCATGGCCATGCTTCCAAATGCGCCAGCCACCCCTTGTCTTACAATGTTTAACTCAGCTAGCAGGCGCCCATATCTGGCACCAAGCGGTCGGGCTAATCGGACCAGCAACAGCCTTGCACAGACCATTCGCAGTTGCCGGGGTGCCCACGATGTAGAGCGAGCAATTGGAGCACTGGTGAGTGCCGCTCGGATGATCGACATAGCCGACCGAAGCCGGGGACATTGAGCCGCCATCGGCCTTGGCAGTTTCCTTCATCGCAACGCTGGCGACAGCCGCCAGACCGGCAATCTGAGTGGCCTTCTTCAAAACATCGCGGCGATTGGCAATAAACGTCTTCATTTAGCTTCGGCTCCTTCATAAATTCATTTTTTCATTAAGTGAGTAATTTATACTTTATGTTTTACCAACTTGCCAAGTGGTTTCTTGCGCCAAGAGATGTTTAAAGCCTAATTTGTAGCAAGATTTCACGGAGCAAAGGTGCCTCAGAACGCAGTGTTTATGTTGCGCTGCACATAAACACTGCGAGGAGCCGGCGTATGTTATGCCATTGCACCTCCGGCACCCGAGTACGGCAGTTTGCTTTTTCCGAAACACTAAAACCGCACCCGAGGAAAAATGCCAGAGGCAGGTTGCCCGCGTTTCTTTCAATCAGCCGATTGTAAAATTGCCACCGCAATCGCATCACCCATTTCGGATGTCTTGGCGGTGCTGGTAATATGCCAGCCGACATCATATTGTTCCGGATAAACGCAATTCCCAATCCGGCATTCCACCTCAACGCCCAACGTCAGCGCATTGATGAAATCCAGGTCCGAAACCGGCTTATATTCCGCATCGGCCAGCAGGGCGCTCGCCACTGGGCCGCCGGATGAATCACGGTGCGCAAATGCGTGTCGTCATAGTCGAAAACATGCGAACTGATGCCGTTCATCAACGCCGCATGCAGCGGATCAAGCCGCCCCAGCACACTGGCGATATCGGCACCTGAAAAGGGCGCTAGCGCTGCCAGCGCAACATCCATAGTTTCATGCTGCGCACTAGCTACCGCGCAGCCAACCCAATTGAGAAATGAATGTAAGCATTCGTTTCCCCTAACCGACATATCCCCGGCGGGCCGGTTTTTGCCGTCCTGCCCTGAATAGTATGTTTTTAGATTGTCGATGATATGTAATTCCAAGCCCTCATCTTGCGCATCCGGCGTAGCTCATCTGCCAAATTAGCAACGTTGCGTAGCTTTTGAATAAGGCCGGATGCAAGCTAGATAAAAGAACAATAGCATTTACGCATTTAGCAGATCAGCCGCCGTTGGCCCGCTAACCGGAGCAGCCATCTCTCTCATAAAAGGAACATAGCCCCATGGAATACACCAACCTTGGCCGCAGCGGATTGAAAGTCTCCCGGCTTTGCCTCGGCACCATGATGTTCGGCGGCCCCACTGATGAGCCCACCGCCGCCCGCATCATTGCCAGCGCCAAAACCGCCGGAGTCAATTTCATCGATACTGCCAATGTCTATTGCGAAGGCCGCTCGGAGGAAATTACGGGCCGCGCCATCGCGCCTGACCGCAGCCACTGGGTTCTCGCCACCAAGCTCGCCAACCCCACCGGCCCCGGCCCCAATGATCGCGGCCTCTCGCGGATTCATATCCAGCAGGCCGCCGATGCCAGCCTGAAACGTCTCGGTACCGATGTGATTGATATTCTCTATCTACACAAGGAAGACCACAGCACGCCGCTGGAAGAAACCGTGCTGGCGTTCGCCCATCTTATCCGCACCGGTAAAATCCGCTATTTTGGCGTTTCCAACTTCCGGGGCTGGCGCGTCGCTGAAATCTCCCGCCTGTGCGACGCTGCCGGTATCGACCGGCCAGTCGTCAGCCAACCTTATTACAACGCCGTCAACCGCCAGCCCGAGGTTGAACACCTGCCCGCCTGCGCTCATTTCGGCCTGGGCGTGGTCCCTTACAGCCCGCTGGCCCGCGGCGTGCTAACGGGCAAATACCGCCCCGGTACTGCGGCACCGCCTGACAGCCGCGTCGGCCGTAACGACAAGCGCATCATGGAAACCGAGTGGCGCGACGAAAGCCTGCGTATCGCGCAAGTTTTTGCGCAGCACGCCGAGTCACGCGGCATCACCCCGGGGCAGTTCGCGGTCGCCTGGGTGCTCAATAACGCTCTGATATCCGCCTCTATCGGTGGCCCGCGCACCCAAGCGCAATGGGAGGACTATCTTGGTGCGCTTGACTATCGTTTCACCGCGGAAGATGAATCCTTCGTAGATGGTCTCGTGCCGGTCGGCCATTCCTCAACGCCTGGCTACAATGACCCTGCCTATGCCATTGAAGGCCGTCCGCCGCGCTCATCCTGAATCGTCTGCTGAACCGCCCCGGGTTTAGCGGAAGGCATAACTCTCGGAGGATTGCCCGTTATGGAACAGATGAAAATCTCGAAGCCTCCAGCAACGGCATCGACGAACCTCCTGGCGTAATCGACACCGCCCTCAATACCCTTGCCCCGACGACCGCCGCCGTACAGAACCAGATTATCCAGCAGGATTCCAACCCTGCCGCGCCCGCCGGAGCCCATAAATATCTCGGCAGATTGTTGCAGGTTCAATAGCCGTCGGGCCTTACCGGACCCTTCCGCCGCCCGGCAATATCTGTAACATCAGCCTATGGAATGGTTGCCGCCTCGCCTCACTGACCGTGCCCTACTGGCAACGCTCGCCACGATCCTCGTGCCAGAGCCTTCGACCACCGCCCTCGCGCAACTGCGCCAACGCCTCTACGGCGCCGAATTTAACTGGTCAGCACTGGTACCCTTTGCCGCCGGGCAGGATTTGCTGCCACCGCTGATCTGGGCGCTGCAAAGCCGCCATTTGCTGCTGCCGATCCCCAAGGGACTTAACCCAACCCGCCGCGCCAGCTTCATCACCACGCGCCTGCAGGATGCCAATACCATTTACCAAGGCCACCGGCAGGATTTACGCGGCCAGTTGCAGGCTTGCCTGAGCGCCCTTAACGCTGCCGGCATCACGCCACTGGCGCTGAAAGGGGCGCGCTATCTGCTGGACACAGGCTCCGGCTGGAGCACCGCCCGGCCGATGCGCGATATTGACCTGCTGATCCACCCCGCCCAGGCGCAAGCCGCGGTTGCGGCCCTCACCGGCATCGGCTTCATGGCAGATGCACCGACCGGCTTGCAAAGCCACCATTTGCCCGAGCTTCGTCTGGCCGGACATATCGGCGCGGTAGAGTTGCATACCGAGGCGCTGTCCCCCGCCGGGCGGCGGTTCATGTCTACATGTTTTATCTGGCAGCAGGCCGTGCCCCTAACTGTCGCGGCTGGAACCGCGCTGGTGTTACCGCCCGCCTGGCAGGCGCTGCATGCTATGTTGCATCACCAAGCCTCGGACGATGGCTATAACCAGCGGATTTTAGCCCTCAAACCTCTGTGGGAGTTCATTTGCCTGACACGCTCACTCAGCGCCCATGAGTGGCAGGCGCTCGCCGACCATATGGCGGCTGAGAACGGGCTGGATTTGCTGACAAGCTGGTGCCTGCAAGCCGAAGCTGTATTAAACGTACCAGTGCCGCCCGGCCTTGCCATCTCCACCGCCGCCCGGGCGCAGGCGGCAAGCTGCCTGACCGAAGCCGCGCAGCCCGAGCCGCTGCGGCGGGTACGTTTCCTCACGCGGCAATTGCTGCGCGGCTTTTCGGCAGAGATGCTCGCCATGCGCTACCGCGTCCCAGCCAACACTGTAGGAATTACACTGCGGCTTCGGCATTTATGGTTTTTACTGCGGCGCTACCGAGGACATCTGCGCCTGCGACTGCTTGGCCAACACTGAAGCTTTTGCCGACGCCAACGCGGCTTTGGCCTGCAGTGGCGCCGGATCAGGCGAGGTCAGCGCCGCCTGCCTGTAATGCGCCGCCGCCGCCGCGAACGCGCCCGCCCTGAAAGCGGTGATGGCCAGAGATTCCTGCGCCATGTGGGTGAACAGGCCGTGGTCATAAGCGGCGTGCGGGTCAAACAACTGCGCCGGGTCAATGGCTGCCAGATCGCTGAAAATCTGCTGGGCCTGCTCATACGCGCCACGCTCCAGCGCCCGCTTACCGGCCATCCAAAGCAAGGTATATTGGCCTGGAAACATTCCCAGCGCCTCAGCTAGCAAATCATCCACCGGCAGCCCGGCCTGGTAACGCGCCGCCACCAGGGCCGCAAACACCAGACTATCTGAAGGTTCGGCATGCGGCTGCGCCAGCACCGCTGCGACGCCATTTTGCCATGCCGCCATGGCCTCAGTGGGTTCTCCCATCAGCCGGTGCTGCTCGCCAAGGTGCCACCAGCAATAAACCCGGTCCGGCTCACGGGCCAGATAGGCTTGCAGCAGCGGAATATTGCGGGCCAGCTTGGGGCGCTGGTCGGCCTCATAACCCACATGCTGCAGACTGACATTGGTATCGCCAACCGCCAGCCCATCCGCCGCGCATACCGCCTGCACCGCCGGCTGAATCCGCTCATGAATTTCACCGGCGAACTTAATGCGCAGGTCGTTACGAAACACCCGCATTTCGCTGTAGCCGGTCCAACCCAGCTTCGGATGCAGCCGCAGGTTCAATGCCGCTTTCGTGGCATCGGCCAGACAGGCCCGCCAATGCGCCATATCCGGCACCATCAGCCGTTCGTCAGCGTCGATATACAGCACCCACTCATGCTCAACCTGCGCGAGCGCGTGGTTACGGGCCGCTGAAAAATCGTTGCACCAGGCGAAATATCCCAGCCGCGCGCCGTATTGTTGCGAAATCGCTACAGTATCATCAGCCGAGCCGGTGTCGATGACGATGACATCATCGACCGTCCCGGCCAGCGATTTCAAGCAATCTTCAATGAAATGCGCCTCATCGCGAACGATCAGCGCTGCCGCAATTCCAGGTTTCAGTTGACGCGTCAGAGGCCGAGTGCGCCGTAATCCACCCGGTAGAAGCCGCCAGGACCCGTGACCACAGCATGCGGGGCGACGGTGAGAACCTCTTGCGCCATTACGCCGGTATGGCGGGCGCTGCTGCCGATATAACTGAATTCATACAACCCGATGCCCAATGGATGCGTGCCAATGCGTTGGATGTTTTTCTTCAAACGGATGTCTGAGGCGAGCAGGGTAGAATTGCTAACTCTTAAACCAGCAGAGGCTTTATCGAGACTTAGGGAATCTAACGCAAATGATGCTACCACCGGCGCCACGAAGGCGGTTTTGGTGATCATACCAAACAAAGCCCGGCGCTTCACCTCGCTACGGGCCTGGCCCCCAGACGCTGCCAAAGTGGCGTCAGAAATCCTGCGATCAGAGTCAGACATGAACACCTCCGGTTAACACTAAGCAAGATGTAACAATCCAGCGCCACGAAGGCAACATTTTAATTCTGCCCAAGCAGCAGCGCCGCCGCGATTCCTGGTTACAGTGGGTGCGTCAGAGCCCGAGTGCACCGTAATCCACCCGGTAGAAGCCGCCAGGACCCGTGACCACAGCATGCGGGGCGACGGTGAGAACCTCTTGCGCCATCACGCCGGTGTGGCGGGCGCTGCTACCAATATAGCTGAATTCATACAACCCGATGCCCAAAGGATGCGTGCCGATGCGCTGGATGTTTTTCTTTAAACGGATGTCCGAGGCATTGAGGGAGGAAGAATTGCTATTCATCATAACAGCAGAGGCTTTATCGAGACTTAGGGAATCTAATGCAAAAGACGCCACCACCGGCGCCACGAAGGCGGTTTTGGTGATCATGCCAAACAAAGCCCGGCGCTTCACCTCACTGCGAGTTTCACCTTGGTGTGAGGCAGAAGTTGTGTCAGCCGATTTATGATCAAATTCAGACATTGCTCTTGTTATCCCTCTAAATACTTGGAAATTTGTATCAATTCAAAACGTCACATGCAAGCTTATTATTCGGTCATGATGCTCTGCACGCAAGCCACCGCCGCTGCCAGGTTCCCCACTGACAAATCATACCCCCGCGCCGCCGCCAAACCCGCCACCCCGGCAATTCCCGCCGATTTGCCCTCGGTGAAAACCATTTCATTCATCAGCGCTTGGGTCAGCAGCAGCGGCGGCAGCCGACGGATAGATGACATACCGCCGTGATTGGCATGCAGCATGATCACCGCCGTCACCTTGCCGGTGGCGATATGCCAGGGCACCCCCAGCCGGTCCGGCGGCAGGTTATAAATATTGCGGCCTTGGTAATCGGTGACGAAAGGTGCATCCACCAGCAGCGGTACCAAGGCTGGCAGAACCTCGACCGAGCTTTCCTTCACCCGGCAGGCACGCGGCCTCGCACTCACACCTTCGCGCATAACAAACAAATTTTCATCGCCCTCGATGGCGAACCCTGCCAGACCCAGCGCCAATGTGAGGGTAGATTTTCCCGCGGCTTTCGGCCCCACCAGCAGCACCCGGCGGCCCTGGGCGAGCAGGCAAGCCCCATGCAGTATCGCCCGCTCACCTGCCAGCGCCTCCATAAACAGCCGGCTGTGTAAATGCTCCTGCACGGCCACAATTGACCCAAAATTGCGCGGTGCCGCACCGGCTTCGCGCAGTTGCACAAACGGCCCGGCGGCCACAATCTCAAGCTGGCGCTGGCGGGGCGGCGGCCCATCCATCGAGGGGTCGCATTGCAAAAAACCCATCGTGTGTGCCCACTCAGGGTTTTCCAGCGTGATGGCGTAACGCTCCTCAGGGTTGCGGATAAAAACCGCCGCCGCACTCATGTCCGGGGTGCCACCAGCCCTTCCTTCACCAGATTATCCAGGCAGGCGCGAATTTCATCCTGGCGGTCCACCGGCAATTCGAACGCCGCCGCCACTTGCACCACGATCTCATCGGCGGATTGCAAGCCATCGCAATATTCAAAAATCACCGCGGCAGTGGTGTTCAGATAATGTACCCGATCCTGCACCGGCTGATAAACCACGTAACCATCTGGCACCTCGTTCACATCAAGCCCGTCTGTTTGCGCCAATACCGTCATCTGATTCTCCCCTAACACCTGATTAATGGTCTCATAGCGCATGCTTCGAGGCAATCATGCGAATTCTGGTCTGCCATAAATCCGCACTATGATGCTGCGCCGCCGCCTGCCGGGCAGCCTCACCCAGCCTTTGCGGGCGCTGCGAGCAAAGCCGCACGGCGCGAATGAAGCGGGTGGGGTCATCTGCCTGTAAAAAATCCCGCTTTGGCAACAACGCGCTGCCCGCGGCCCCGGCGTGTGTCGCCACAATCGGGCAACCGAACGCAGCCGCCTCAAGCAGTTTTATGCGTGAGCCGCCGCCGGAGGCCACCGGCACAATCACCACCCCGGCCCGTGCGTAAAACGCCGTCAGATCAGGTTGCCAGCCGTGCCAGATGATTCCAGGCTTTCGCATCAGCCGCTGCAATGTTGCATCCGCCCCGCCGCCCACCACATCAAACCGCCAGCCAGGAAGTATTTTATGCAGGCGTGGCCAGCAATATTTGATAAACCACGCAACCGCCTGCGCATTGGGCGCGTAACCCAAGGTCGCCACAAACAACAGACGCTGTTGCCTTAGCACATGCTGGCGGCGCGGCTTTGATGCGACATTGGGAATCACGCTGACCGCGCCATGGCGGGCCAATGAATTTGCATCAGCCCGGCTGGCGGCAAACACCTGCGCCGCTTGCGGCAGCAACCTGGCCGTGAGAGCGGCAAAATGCGCGGACTCAGCCATCAGCCAAGCCGCTTCATCGTAGCGGCCAGCGCGTGCGGCGATCGCGGCAAACTGCCGACAGGCCAGTGCGTCGTCCTCGTCGGCATCAATGACCCAAGACACCGGCCTTTCAGGCCCTGACACCTGCGGAGCCAATTCCAGCAGATACAGCCGCCCAATATGCACCAGCCGGTAGTCGCGTCCGGCGCACCAAGCTGCAACATCGCGCCGCACCGAAACTGTCAGACGGGCTGTGATGCTGGGGCGGCCATAGGCCAGAAACGCTGCCAGCCGGGCGGCCGGCTCCTGCAACCGTGCCAGCAACGAAAACCAACTATCCGGTCCTGCCAGGGTAAACTGCCGCAGGCGGCTGGCATGCCGCCGTGCAAACACATCATCCGCCGCGCTGCCGCCCGCCAGCGGCACCACCGCCAGATCAATGTCAAAATCCTTGGCGTAAGCCGCCAGAAACTGCCCCAGCCGCATCGCCAACCCATTACCCCCGGCAGCCGGCAGTAACGGCGCGATGAACAGCAGCTTTGGGCGCTCACCCGTGCTCATAATACCTGGTCATAAAACCCTGCCCGCAACTTATCCATCGGAGCCGGTTCCGGGCTGACGTTTTGCATCCTGGCGTCACGCGCGGTCAGCATTGCTGCTGCCAGGGCCCGCAGCCCGGTATGCCATGCAGGCGCCAACGCCTGCTGCGCCGCCAGCCAGGCCTGCAGCGACTCCGGCACGTCATCATGCGTGTTGTTCAACAACCCCAAGGCGGCCTGCAGTTGTGCCAACACCCCCGCATCATACCCGGCACCTAGCCCGGCCCCGGCCAGCAGAGCTGTGACCAGAGTTGCGGCGGGTGCTGTTATCCGGCTGGCCCCGGCAAACGGCATGGTAGCGGCGGCGGCTTGTGGCACCAGCCTGGCCGAAAACCCATTGGCAACATCCGTCGCGCCAAACCATGAGCCGTCAGCTTGCGGGAACATCTCAAGCGCCAGCCGGGTCGCGGAAAACAGCAATAACCGCTGCCTCCCATCGCGCTCCACCACCGCCCAATGCTGCTCAAACTCATGCCGCCCTTCAGCCACCTGAAAATCAGCGCCCAAAACCAAGGTGCGCGGCTCGCCGCCAGAGGGCAAATAACTGAAAATTTGCCCGGCCAAAGCCGCCGCTGCCGCTTGCGCCGCAGCACTCATCGCAGGCGGATGAAACACAATCCCGGCCCAATGCGCGCGCAAATATTGCAATGCCGCCTCGACCGCCGTTGACAGCGCCCCGCCGAACACCGGCTTGTTGGGGCCGGACAGCAGAAACTTCGAAAATGTCCGGTGATGGATGAATGGTCCACCCGACGGCTCAAGCTGGACCAAGTCAGAATCAATAACCATCGGCCGGTGCTCGATTAATTGAAACGCCTGCCGGCTGCATAAAAATGCCAGCAGGAAGCTGTCTTTTTCGCCATGGATCATCTGGTAAAGGCGATCACTATGGCTGTTCAGCGCTACCGTCAGCATCAGCGCCGCCCAGCAGCGGCTTTTATCCAGCACGAACTGCCCGGTCTCAAATGACACGGCACGGCGCGGTGCCAGCCCCAGCGCTGCCCACACCAGATTTTTCTCTGAGAGGTCCAGGATATCCGGCCAGAACAACGCACCAGTCTCCTGGTACTGCGGCCAATTAAACACCACCTCCGGCGACACCAGCGGCAGCGCATCGGCATCCAGGCTCAACACCTCGGCAAAACGCGAATGCGCCACCGCGTAGGGCTTCAGGGCCCAGCCATTGCGGATAGTGGCCGGATAACGCGCCAGCAGCGGTTCGGCATCGACAATCTCCGCCCCCAGCCCTTGCAGCAGCCCAACCATGGCGGGGCTTAATTCGCGCGTTCCCAGATGCCATACCTGCACCGGCAACTGGCACCCAAGCGCATGGCGCAACACATGCAAAAGGACAAAAGCGCAGGTAAAATAGCGCGGCCCGCCGGCGCAAATGACAATGCCGCGCCCGGCGAAACGTCCGGCCGGATACGTCGGAGGCTGAGCCCCTACCGCTACCACCACCGCCGCCAAACTCTCTTCCGGCATTAAAATTCCCTGTTGACCAATAACCGGCTAGCAACAACCAACAAGCAGCTCCCGTCAAGCCGCGCCAACATGAGACAGAACATGACCCAGGCCGAAACGATACTAATCCTGACCCCGATGAAATCAGCCGCCCGCTATCTGGAGCGCTATTTTGCGAACCTGGCCCGGCTGACTTATCCGCATCAGCGGTTAAGTTTAGGGATTTTGGAAGGCGACAGCGACGATGATACGCCAGAGCAGCTAACCAGGGGGTTGGCCAACGGCTTTGCGGATTTCGCCCGCACCACTGTCTGCCATCATCATTTCGGTTTCAGAATACCGCCCGGCGTGCCGCGTTGGTCCGCCTGGTTGCAACCCGCCCGCCGCGCGATTTTGGCACGCGCCCGCAACCATCTGCTGTTCGGCGCGCTGGCCAGCGAGGATTGGGTGCTCTGGCTGGACGCCGATGTGGTCAGCTACCCCGTCGACATCATCGAGCAACTGCTGGCGGTCAAGCGCGATATCGTGCAGCCCAATTGCGTAACAAAGCCCGGCGGCCCGAGCTTCGATTTAAACGCCTGGAGCGACGGCGGCACCCGCCACTTAAGCGACCGGCGCGGCGAAGGGCTGGTCCGGCTCACCAGTGTCGGCGGCACCATGCTGCTGGTGCGGGCGGATCTGCACCGCGATGGTGTTTCCGCCATTTTTCTAGGGTGGCCGCAGCCCCTGGGTGCGCGCGATGCACCCGCTGCGCGGCGCCGCGGTGGGCGAGATCGAGACCGAAGGTCTCGCGATCATGGCCAAGGACATGGGGCTTGAGTGCTGGGGCCTGCCGGATATCGAAATTCTGCACGCCACCGACTAGCGAGGTGGTTTTATCAGTTTTATATCAGGCATTCGCCGTAAGTTTGGCCGATTTCGACGCCCAGGAGCCTGTCCCGGTAGGGCGACAGGTGCTGATGAGAGGCATGACGCTACTGCGTGTTTCTGGCAACCATGTTACAAAACTTGGCACAGCAAAATGAAAGGGCGAGCTGCTGCCAGCTTGGTGGACGACTAGTTAAGCTAGCACGGCTTTGGCCTCGAATTCCATGGGGCTGATATAACCCAACTTCGAATGCCTGCGCCGTGGATTGTAGAAACGCTCAATATAGTCGAACACATCGGCCCAGGCCTGGGTCGCGGGTACAGTAGGTTTTGGCTGCCGTGCGCTCGGTTTTGAGTGAGGAGAAGAGGCTGTCGCAGCCGCATCGCGTTTCCCTTAAGCTGCTAAATAACGATCTTACGATGATCAGCGACAAGTCGGCGCGGGCCAGGGGGTCCTGTGAACGGGGTGGTAAGCAACTAATAAAACATCTATATTTTTTTAATATGAGTGAGAGAATTCAAAGGAGCAAGTGCGATGCAGGATCATAATTCATCGCGAGCCTCCGATCTCTCCCGGCCGGATAAGCAATCCGCTACGGTAGGTGGGCCGACGATCCAGGCGATCCCTTTGCGTGGCGGCGATGGAGAGGCCCATCAGTTATTATCCGCTTCGGAACGCCGCGAGCTCGCGCTGATCGCTAACATCCGGCATATTGATGCTGGTACGCGGTTGTTTGATGCCGGAACCCGGGTACAGGTAATTTTTAATATCGTTTCGGGGGTAGTCAAGATATCGGATATCCTGGCGGACGGCAGTCAAGCCACTGTGGCTTTCCACTTTGCCCATGATCTCTGTGGCATGTTTGAGAGCGACTATTATATCCACACTGGTACAGCGGTGACGGCGCTCACTGTCTACTGTCTTCCAATCGATGCGCTGGAGCGCCTGCTGCGGCGGGAGCCTTCGCTACAACTGCATTTTCTGTGCAAGTTGTCGCACGAATTGCGGTTAGCGCAGCGACAGGCGATTGCGCTGGGTCGCTATAACGCGATGCAAAAGCTAGCGCTGTTTCTGGATTTTTTAGCGCGCCACCCTGAGATGCACGCTGATCCTACGGGGCTGGTGAATATTCCCATGACTCGTGCCGACATAGCCGACTATGTCGGTCTGGCGTTAGAAAGTGTCAGCCGAACGCTGCACCGGCTGCACCGCGAGGGCATCATCGAACTGGTGACCTCACAGAGGTTTCGTATTCGTGATCGAGAGCGGCTCGAATGTTTGCTCACCGGCGAAAGTGCAGAGTGCACTTCCCGGCAAAAAGCGTGATCCGGCGGGGCCTGGCTGGCAATTTTGGGCAATTGCAGAGTGATGGCAGCTTGATAGCTTTGCCACACCACTGGGCGCTGCTCCATTCAGCCTTTCAAATAAGTACACCATAAAACTTCTTGGATGAATTTTTCAGTCGCGGTGGCGCCCTGCGTAAGCGGCACCAGCGCGGGCCATGAAGTTGGCAATGCGGGCAAGCCCGGCGGCGCGTGTTAGGGTCATGGGACAAGCCATGTCGCATGCAGGGCATCATCAACACCCCAGGTAAATGCCGCCCGGCGATGCCCACTATGATGCAGCCAGAGCCATTCCAGCCGATGAAACCGCAGCACCAAAGCAGCGAAATTTTTAAAGCCTGATTCTTTATCAGAAGGTGCAGACGGCGGGGCAGCCACCGCAGTGCCGGGGGCAGCCTCAATGGCATAGCAAGCCCGGCTGATCGGCGCGCTGGCAGCCCAAGCTGCACGTGCCACCTCATCTTCAATGTGAACCTGCGCGGTGGCGGCTAAGCGAATTTGTAGCGCAGCGCGAGCATCATAAACATGTAGTGCAAGGTTTGGCGTGTGCATAATATCAGCCAGTTTGCCGGCGCGTTGGTCAGTATGCAGGGTCAGGCGGCGGTTCATGGCATCAAACCTGCGCAGCACCATGGTGCGGATGCGCGGCGTATTGTCAGACCCGATGCTGGCAATAGTGGGCGTGCGGAAGGCCGAACGCCGATCTGCAACGCCACGGGAAAACAGAGCAAAAGCGTCTGCGAGGATGTCATTGAGGTCATCAGTGCGGGTGGGGTGTGCTGAAATATCGGTCAGGGTCGTTGCTTTCACGGATAGTGGATAGGGCAGACATGACCCTGATATAGAGGTGTTATGGGGATCGGGAAGGGTTGGATTGAACTGGTCTTTATTGATCGGAAAGTTTGGCGGCCTGTTTAAGAAATTCCCTGATTGCACATACGCCGACAATTTAATTATAATCCGGGTATCCATTGCTGTGTCATCAATAAAAAAATCTCACTACACAATCGGCATAGCAAAACGAAAAAGCCGGTCTTTCCCGAGCAAAAAAACCTGCCCGCCAGCAGGAAATAGGCTTGCTATACCAGCGGCATTCACATCCAAACCACCAGTGTAGGTGCCAAATGCTGGCAACATCAATCGCTTGTTATGCATTGCAAAACATGGTCTGGTAATGCGCTTCCCCCGCGTCATGATACTGGCTTTGGGGTGAAAATGCCCAGATATTTCGTAATGGCTATTGATTATTTGCGCCTCATGACGAAGGCAAATATTGCCTTCTTGCCAGCATGGCACAATCTCACCAGGCAGACTGTCAAGATCAGGGTCATGATTGCCTGTTACCCAGATAATACGCGTTTTTGCAGCCAGTTTGCGCAGCAAAGCAAAATCAGCGGTGTGCAAGCGGTTATGCCCTGTTCTATCATGAAAACTATCACCTAAAAATACTAAGCTCATAGGCTGATAAAGATTGACGACACGCTGTAACTTTAAAAGTGTTATGCGGGTATCATACGGCGGTAGCAAACTACCCTGCAGTGCAGCTGATGAAGATTTTTCAAAATGCAAATCAGCCACAACAAGCATACGTGCGGCTGATAAAAATACCGCACCGCTAGGGTCAAGCAGTAATATTTCATCATGAAACGGCACGCGTGTCGCAGTCACTATACAGCTACCGCAGACGGGGCCATGGCATCATCCAATAAAGCTCCAGCCTCAAGCAGTAATTCATCCTCGGTAGCCTCACCGGTTACACGCTCCCGGCCAATTTCCAACATAACCGGGACCGCCAATGGCGACACGCGGGGTAGCACCATATGCACAATTTTATGGCGCGCGCGCTCAAGCAATAGTGCTATTCGCCCAATATCCACCATACCCCCGCCAGCATCCGCACGGGTTGCGCGCAGCAGCACATGGTCAGGCTGGTGTTTACGCAAAACATCATAAATCAATTTTGAATTCACTGTTACCTGCCGCCGGCTTTTCTCAGCGCCGGGCTGGTTTCGATGGATCAACCCTGCAATTACCGCAACATGGTGAAAACTACGCCGCAATAATGATGATTCTGCCAGCCATTCTTCTAAATCATCACCTAGCATGTCTTGGGAAAATAATTGTGCAATGTTGTCAGGCTCCTGCAATGACCAGATTGCCAGAACATAATCAGTGGCCACAAACCCCAACGGCCGAAAGCCAAAGCGTTCCATGCGTTTGGTAAGCAGCATGCCGAGCGTTTGGTGGGCATTGCGGCCTTCAAAACAATAGGCCACCAAATACCATCTGCCGTGGCGCGGAAATGTCTCTACCAACAAATCATCCGGGCCCGGCATAACCGAACGCTGTTTTTGTAAATGCAGCCATTCCTGCACATCATCTGGCAAACTTGTCCAACAGCTGGGGTCATGCAGCATGGTGCGCACGCGGCTTGCCAGGTGAGTGGTCATAGGCATGCGCCCACCCTGGTAAGCAGGCACTTTGGGGTCTCCCTTGCCACCTTCTGCAACTTCAACAACTGTGTCTCTTAAGCGCAGAAAAACCAGCAAGCGGCCTGCAAAAATAAATGTGTCACCCGGCGTGAGGTTATTGATAAAATACTCCTCAACCTCGCCCAAAGCCGGGCCAAATGCCGCCCGCCTCCCCGCCAAGCGAATTTTCAGCTTTGATGCTTCAACGATGGTGCCAATGTTCATTTTATGTTGGCGCACCACCATGTCGTTGGCGGCCCACACCAACCCTTCAGAGTCACGGAATAATTTTCGGTACCGCTCATAGGCTGCCAGCGCATAGCCGCCATTTTCAACAAACATCAGCACATCATCAAAATCACGGCGCGATAAATCTGCATAAGGCCCAACGCTGGTTACCTCAGCAAAAACCACATCAGGATGAAAAGGCCCGGCACAGGCTAAGCCCATTAAATGTTGTGCCAATACATCAAGCCCGCCAGGGCGGGGTGGGTCGCCATCTAGCGTATGCTCTTGCACAGCGGCCATGGCAGCTTCACATTCCAACACTTCAAAACGATTTGCAGGCACCAGCATCGCTTGTGAGGCTTCATCTAGCCTGTGGTTCGCCCGCCCAATGCGCTGCAGCAACCGTGACACACCTTTCGGCGCGCCAATTTGAATCACCTGGTCAACCCCACCCCAATCAATGCCTAAATCAAGTGATGAAGTAGCAATCACGGCGCGTAAATCACCACGACCCATGGCAGCCTCCACCCGGCGGCGCTGGGTAATATCTAAACTTCCGTGGTGCAAACCAATTGGCAGCGTGTTGGTGTTGTGTTTCCAAATATTTTGAAACATCAGCTCAGCCTGGGCGCGAGTGTTTACAAACACAATGCTCATGCGCGCCTGACTAATTTTTGCCAGCACAGTTTCTGCGGCAGCCAACCCCATATGCCCAGCCCACGGGATTCTCTGTGCGGGCAAAAGCAACCTAATCTCTGGCGGGGCACCGCCACCGGCATTTATCAATTTTGTGTTGGGGCCCAAGTAATCCAGCATTGCCTGCGGGTGTGCAACAGTGGCCGACAAACCCGTTTTACGCATGAGATTGGCCAGACTAGCTAAATGCGACAAGCACAAAGCCAGTTGGTCCCCGCGCTTGGTGCCGGCCAAGGCATGAATTTCATCAACCACCACACAGCGCAAGTTCTTAAAAAAAGCCGCCGATTCCTCAGACGCTAAAAGCAACGCCAGGCTCTCTGGTGTGGTGAGCATTATATCAGGGGGCCGTTGGCGCTGGCGCGCACGGCGGGTGGCGGAGGTATCACCGGTACGGGTTTCAACGGTAATACCCAGCTGCATCGCCTCAATGGGAGCCACTAAATTACGCGCAATATCAGTGGCCAAGGCTTTTAAGGGACTTACATATAAAGTGTGCAACCCCTGCCCCGATGATGATGTATCGGCAAGCTGGATCAAACTAGGCAAAAAACCAGCCAAGGTTTTACCACCGCCGGTTGGGGCAATTAGTAATGTATTGTCACCGCTGGCAGCAGCCTCCAGCATCGCTTGCTGGTGGGCGCGCAGTTGCCAGCCTTGCGCGGCAAACCAATCAGCAAAAAGCGGTGGCAAAATATCCATACTGGCTTATATCGCTAAATTCATGATTTGTTCCAGAGAGTGAGCATGCCACCCCACCCAGAAACTTGGCTACGACCGCTGGCTGATGGCCTGTATTGTGAGCCTGGCGGCTTTTATATTGACCCATTGCGCCCGGTAAACCATGCGGTGATCAGCCATGCCCATGCTGACCATGCCCGCGCCGGCCACGCGCATGTTCTGGCAACCAAGGGTACGCTGGCGGTAATGCGCACCCGCATCGGGGTTGAGCGCATCGGCCATACACAAGAGTTGCCATACAACGAGTCGCTGCGCATCAATGATGTTACAGTCTCCTTGCATCCGGCTGGGCATGTGTTGGGTTCTGCTCAAATTGCCATTGAATACCAAGGAGCCAAGGCCGTAATATCTGGTGATTATAAGCGCCAGCTTGACCCAACATGTGAAGCATTTTTGCCGCAATCTTGTGATGTGTTTGTTACCGAAGCCACGTTTGGCTTGCCGGTATTTCAGCACCCTGCCATTGCTGAGGAAATTGCCAAACTACTGGCCTCAGTGGCATTATTTCCTGAGCGTACGCATGTGGTGGGATGTTACGCGCTTGGTAAATGCCAAAGGTTAATCGCTGAATTGCGCCAAGCAGGTTACCATGCCCCTATATATCTGCATGGCGCGCTGATGCAGGTTTGTGAAACCTATCGCCAGCTTGGTGTTACACTCGGTGAATTATTGCCCGCCACCGTTGCCCAAAAATCAGCCCTCAAGGGTGCCATTGTGCTGGCCCCGCCATCAGCCATTGCGGACCGTTGGGCGCGACGGCTGGAAGACCCTGTTACCTGCATGGCATCTGGTTGGATGCAAATTCGCCAACGCGCCAAAGCCAGCTTGATCGAGTTGCCGCTAATCGTTTCAGACCATGCCGATTGGAACGACCTGCTCACCACCATTCGTGACGTTGGTGCGCCGGAAATTTGGGTTACCCACGGCCGTGAGGATGCTTTGCTGCACGCGCTCAGCCGCCTGCAAATTCGCGCCCGTGCCCTACGGCTGGTTGGTTATAATGATGAGGGGGAACCATGAAGGCGTTTGCCACTTTGTTGGAGCGGCTGTTATTTTCGCCTGGCCGCAACGCCAAAATCGCGCTGCTACGGCAATATTTTGCCACCCAGCCAGACCCCGAGCGTGGTTTTGCTCTGGCCGCCTTGGCCGGTGCCTTGAATTTTCCCGGTGCAAAAGCTGCCACGCTGCGCGCCATGGCTGAGGCCCGCACTGATACCGTGCTGTTTGCGTTGTCTTATGATTTTGTTGGGGATCTGGCTGAAACCATCGCTTTGATTTGGCCAAAACCAGCCATTGATGCACCACCAAACCTGCCCACTGTAATTACGGCTTTGCGCGCCACCAAACGTGATGCCATCCCACAACTCATCGCCGGATGGTTGGATCAGTCCGATATCTCAAGCCGGATCGCATTGCTCAAATTACTCACCGGGGGCTTGCGGGTTGGTGCATCGCTGCGTTTGGCATTGCAGGCCTTGGCTGAGTTAGGTGCGGTTGATGTGCATCAGATTGAGGAGATTTGGCACGCGCTTAAACCGCCTTATGAGAATTTATTCACCTGGCTGATACACAAAGCCGCACGGCCAGATGCTTCTGGCAGCCCGGTGTTTCGGCCCGTTATGCTAGCCCACCCCATTGAAGCCAAGGATATTGCAGCACTTGATTGGCAAGCCCACCGTGCCGAATGGAAATGGGATGGGATCAGGGTTCAAATCGTGGCAACACCTCAAGGTAAAAGACTATACACACGCAACGCTGAGGACATATCGCATGTGTTTCCAGAAATATTAGCGGCGATGAATTTCTCAGCTGTGCTGGATGGTGAACTTTTAGTGATTCGCGGTGACGACATCGCCCCGTTTAGTGACTTACAACAGCGCCTCAACCGCAAAACCGTCACAGCCGCTATGATGAAAGAGTTTCCGGTTGGTGTGAAATTATATGATATGCTGTTTGATGGTGAGGAAGATATCCGCGCCTTAAGCCTTGATGCCCGACGGCATCGGTTAGAGGCATTCATGGTGGCGCAAACACCAACTATTATGAGCCTTTCAGAACAAATTAAATTTGACAGCTATGAAGATTTAGCAGCCTTACGCACCAATGCACGAGCGGCAGCACAAGAAGGGCTTATGATAAAGCGTGCTGATGCACCATATTTGGCAGGCCGCCCGCGCGGGTTATGGTGGAAGTGGAAACGCGAACCACTAAGCGTTGATGCGGTTCTAATGTATGCACAACGCGGCCATGGTAAACGCTCATCATATTATTCAGATTATACATTTGGCGTCTGGAATGAGACTGGTGAATTACTGCCTATTGGCAAAGCTTATTCGGGCTATACTGATGCTGAATTAGTATTTCTCGATAAATGGATTCGTAACCACACCATTGCCCGCTTTGGGCCAGTGCGTGAAGTTACAAAAGATATTGTCTTCGAGGTTGGCTTTGACTCTGTTCAAATTTCCACCCGCCATAAATCTGGCATCGCACTGCGGTTTCCCAGAATTCTTAGAATACGTAACGACAAACCAGCAACTGAGGCTGAACAGCTCGTTGCTATCAAAGCACTCATTCCCCGCTTCTGGCGGCAATAGCATACGGCGCATAAAAATGGAGATCATAGGCCCCACAAATCTACTGGGGCGAAGTGCAAAAGGATAGAGCGCTGAAAGTGCCGCCCTACAATCAACGGATCAAATGCACTTACAACCAACTCACACCTGAGGTTGACCGCCGTCTAGCGTGGCTGATTGGCAATAAATCGAAACATCTTCAAATGAGCTAACAAAATAATCTGCGCCAATGATAAGTTTCGTCTCATCGCTTAACTTCTCGTTTTGTGGCCATAGCCCGATTAAAATAGGCGTCTGACTTGGAAGATTACGCCGCAGCCGCTGGACCAGATACCGTAAATGTGCAGGGCTGCCGCTAATGTTCAAATAGGCAATACAAACAAGGGTTACTTCTGAGGTGGCCCCCGGAAACTGGACAGGTAGCTTAGATAGAATCCTGCCCCTAAACTGGCGTTGAGCCAAGGGGTTTCAGTGACGAATACCAGGAAGA
>JAQNCT010000039.1 GCA_029077825.1 Acidocella sp.
GGGCCGCCCGGGCTGCGATTTTTCATTTTCCGGCCTTAAAACGGCTGTCGCCCAGCTGGTGGCGGGTTACGGCACCGGCGCCTTGCCGCGCCCCTTGGCGGGGGACATCGCAGCCAGCTTCCAGCAAGCCGTGGCAGATATCATGGCAGACCGCTTAACCAACGCGCTGGCCATGCTTGGCACGGCCAGCGCCGTGGTAATTGCGGGCGGGGTGGCCGCCAACCAGGCCATTCGCGCGCGGCTGGCCGGCGTGGTGGCGGCACACGGCAAAATTCTGGTCGCCCCGCCGCCGCGCCTGTGCACTGATAATGCGGTCATGGTGGCCTGGGCCGGCATTGAACGGCTGAATGCCGGGCTCGCCAGCCCGCTTTGCGCCCCCTGCCGGCCGCGCTGGCCGCTGGCGGAGGTTTAAGCCCCCCATGAATTACCGCCATATTTTTCATGCCGGCAACTTCGCTGATTGTGTGAAGCACGCCCTGCTGGTTGAAATTCTCGCCGCCCTGCAGCGCAAAGCCAAACCGTTGCTGGTGCTTGATACTCATGCGGGCATCGGCCGGTATGACCTGGCCTCGGGCCCTGCTGAAAAAACCGGTGAATGGCGGCAAGGCATAGCCCGCAT
Source organism: Acidocella sp. (assembly GCA_029077825.1). Classification (GTDB taxonomy): domain Bacteria; phylum Pseudomonadota; class Alphaproteobacteria; order Acetobacterales; family Acetobacteraceae; genus Acidocella. The sequence goes on from JAQNCT010000039.1 coordinate 620, forward strand.
TATGGATGCCCGCCCGGCGGCATTGGCCAATTACATTACCACCATTGAAACGCTGGGCCTTTATCCGGGCTCACCGCTCATCGCGGCTGCCGCCTTACGCCCGCATGACCGGCTGATATGCTGTGAGCTGCACCCGCAAGATGCCCCCATATTGCGCGCCAATCTGGCCGCTTACCGCCAGGTCGCCGTGCATGAGCGCGACGGTTACGCCGCCATGAAAGCCTTTTTACCCCCGCCTGAGCGGCGCGCCCTGGTTTTAATAGACCCGCCATTTGAACGCGGCGATGAGTTTTTCATCCTCGCCCAAAGCCTGGCGCAGGCCTACACAAAATTCAGAAACGCGGTGTTCGTGGTGTGGTACCCCATCAAACACCGTGCCCCGGTGCGGGCTTTTTGCGAAACGCTGATCTCGCACCGAATACGGGACATTGTGAATGTGGAATTCCTGCGCCGCCCGCCGCTGGACCCGGCGCTGCTGAATGGCTGCGGGCTGCTGGTCATCAACCCGCCTTTTGGCTTTGAAGCCGCAGCCTTGCCAATGCTGCAAGCCTTCATCAACGTGCTGGGTGAGCGAGGGGCCGCCTGTGCTGTGGAAAGAGTAGCCGATGAATAAGCCTGAAACATTTGCTGATATTGCGGTGCTGGGGGCTGGCGCCTGGGGCACCGCACTGGCGGTTCAGGCGGCGGCAAAAAGCGGGGCCAAGGTAACATTATGGGCGCGCAACCAGGCCCGGGCGCAGGCCATGCGCACCGTGCTTGAAAATCCGCGCCTGCCCGGCATTGCCTTGCCGGCCAACCTCACGGTCAGCTCTGAAATTACCCCGGCTGGCCTGTATCTGGTGTGCGTGCCCATGCAGAATTTGCGCGCCTTGCTGGCTGATATACCGCAATCTCAGGCCCCGCTGGTACTGTGCTGCAAAGGGCTTGAAACCAGCAGCCTGCTGCTGGCACCGGAGCTTGCCGCGCAATGCCAGCCCCACCGCCCTGTTGCGGTGCTAAGCGGGCCGAATTTCGCGCATGAAATTGCCGCCGGCCTGCCGGCAGCCGCTGTGCTGGCCACCCCCCACGCCAATTTGCGCCCGCAACTGGTTGCCGCCCTGTCCACCGCCAGTTTACGCCTTTACGGCAGCGCGGACATTACAGGTGCCGCCCTTGGGGGGGCTGCCAAAAATGTCATCGCCATTGCCGCCGGTGTGGTGATGGGGGCTGGCTTGGGTGAAAACGCCAGGGCAGCACTGGTAACCCGCGGTATTGCTGAAATTGCCCGGCTGGCGGTGGCTTTGGGCGGCAAGGCTGAAACGGTTTCAGGCTTGTCGGGCCTGGGTGACTTGCTGCTGACCTGCACGGGCGTGAGCAGCCGCAATTATTCGCTGGGCCACGCACTTGGAAAAGGCCTGACACTGGCTGAAATTTTACAAAGCCGTAGCAGCGTGACCGAGGGTGTGGCCACCGCGCCAGCACTGCTGGCTCGCGCCCAACAAGCTGATGTGGACATGCCAATTACTGCCGCGGTAACAGCGCTGCTGGCTGGTGAGCTGGATGTGCCGGGCACCATGCAAGCCTTGATGGGCCGGGCCTTGAAAGACGAGTAGCTTCTATAAACTTGCCAGCATGAGCCTTTCAAATTCCGCAACGCTAAGGGTCTCAGCGCGGCGTTCGGGGTTGATATCAGCGCGTTTGAGCAAAGCCTCACCGCCGATGCCGCGCAACGCGCCGCGCAGCATTTTACGGCGTTGGCCAAACGCGGCGGCGGTGAGACGCTCCATGGCCTTGAAATGTTCGGCGGGCGGCTGGGTGGGTTTGGGAAACAGCCTGACGATGGCGGATTCCACTTTTGGCGGGGGTGAGAAGGCGCTGGCTGGCACATGCATCGCAATGTCAATATTGCACAGCCATTGCGCCAACACCGAGAGCCTGCCGTAAGCGCTGCTGTTGGGGGTGGCGGCAATGCGCTCAGCCACTTCCAACTGGAACATCAGCACCATGAATTGATACGCGCCCGCCTGCGCCAGCCATTTGACCAATAAAGCTGTTCCAACATTATAGGGCAGGTTGGCAACAATGCCGCGCGGCGCTGTGGTGTGAGCGGTAAGGTCCAGCTTGAGCGCATCGGCTTCCAGCACACGCAGCCGGGTGCACTGGCTGGCCAGCTGGTTGGTGGCGGCCACGGCGCGCGGGTCAATTTCCACGGCCAGCACGCTGGCGGCGTTACTGGCCAGCAGGGCGCGGGTTAAACCGCCCGGGCCGGGGCCAATTTCGATGATGTTTACCCCGGCCAGCGGGGCGGTACTGGCGATGCGTTCCAGCAATTGCGGGTCAAGCAGGAAGTGCTGGCCGAGGGATTTATCGGCCCGCAGGTCAAAACTTGCGATGATATCACGCAACGGTGGTAATTTTGTGGGCAGGTGTGGCGTCATTGCGCTTGTTAGCCTGCCAGTGGACATGCCAACAAGGCCGCCATGCTTGAGCAGGCAAAATCCGCCGAGTCGCCGCCGCGTCACCATCATAAGTTCGGGGACTGGGTGATGCACGCGCCGCTGGCATTCCGCGCACTGGTGCGGGCTGATGAGATCTGGCTGGCGGTGCTCTCAGCGGTGGTGGGCGTTCTGGCCGGCTGCGGGGTGGCGGTGATTGATTTGTCTACCAGCATCATGCACGCCAAATTATTTGCCTTGCCGATTGGCCAGGGGCTCTCGGAGTCAGAAGCGATCGCGCCGCTGAGGGCGTTTTTGGTGCCGGTGCTGGGCGGTGCGGTGCTGGGGGTTTCGCTGTGGGTATTAACCAAGCTGCGGCCCCGGCCTTTGGTGGACCCGGTGGAGGCCAATGCGCTGTATGGCGGCCGGGTTTCATTGACCGATAGTGTGATTGTGGCAGCGCAGACCGCCTGGTCGAACGGGGTGGGTGCCTCGGTGGGCATGGAGGCGGGGTTTGCACAAATTGGTGCGGGTATTGCTTCGCGCCTGGGGCGCAGCTTTCGGCTGCGGCGCAATGATTTGCGGGTGCTGGTGGGGGCGGGCACGGCGGCGGCAATTGGCGGGGCGTTTAACGCACCTTTGTGCGGTGCCTTTTACGGCATTGAACTTATTATTGGCGTTTATTCAATAACCAACCTGCCTTACGTGGTGGTGGCAGCATTGGCTGGTACGCTAACCACGCAAATTCTGCTGGGCGGTACGCCGCCGTTGAACGTGATTTTGCCGGTTAGCGTGCCCAGCACCGCTTATCCGCTGGTGCTGCTGCTGGGCATTCTCAGCGGCCTCGCTGGCATTGTCATCATGCGCGGGGTCACGGCGATTGAAGGCGGTTTCCGTCGCTCGGGTATTCCCATTTGGGCGCGGCCTGTGCTGGGCGGTGCGGTGGTGGGGGTATTGGGGTGCATTACGCCAAAGGCGATGTCATCTGGCCATTCGGCACTGCATTCAGACATTGGGATAAGCTTTCCGTTTTTCATACTGCTGATGTTTTTCGTTCTCAAAGCCGTGGCCTCGGCGTTTTCCATCGGTGCCGGGTTTCGCGGTGGGCTGTTTTTTGCATCGCTGTTTCTGGGCGCATTGTTTGGCAAATTATTCGCCGGGCTGCTGTTGCTGGCACCCGGGGTAAACCCCATGCCGGTGGGGTTTTATGCGGTGGTGGGCATGAGTGCGCTGGCCACCGCGGTGGTGGGCGGGCCTATGACAATGACGTTTTTAGCATTGGAAAGTACCCAGAATTTTAACGTGACAATGGCGGTGCTGGCGGCCTCAATTACCTCTGCCATAACGGTGCGGCGGTTGTTTGGATATTCCTTTGCGACCTGGCGGTTTCATTTGCGCGGTGAGACGATCAGGAGTGCGGCCGATATCGGCTGGATCAATAGCCTGACGGTGGGGCGGATGATGCGCCCGGTGCAAGCGGTGGTGCAGCAGGATATGGCGCTGGAAGCGTTTCGCCGGGAATACCCGTTGGGCGCCACACACCGGGTGGTGGTGACCGATGTGGATAACCATTACGTGGGCATTGCTTACCCGGCGGAAGCCTTCGGGCTGAGCACTGATACCGGCGAGGTGAAGAATATTCTGCATCTTGGCGAGCATTTTCTATTGCCGGGCATGACCGTGAAAGAAGCGATTGCGGCTTTTGAAACCGCCGAGGCGGACTCGCTGGCGGTTTTGGACGACGCCGCCAACCGCCAGGTGGTGGGGCTATTGACCGAGCAATATGCGCTGCGCCGCTATAATGAGCAGCTTGACCGGCGCCGGCGGGAGTTATCTGGCGAGATTTAGGATTCTGCGTAAGCTATTTAAATAGATTAATCTATTTGTTTAAACGGCTCTTTGAGGTCAGCGGCCAAAAATCATGAAATTTGTAAATAAAATAATATTTTGTCTATAAAAAAATTTTTCTCCCGATTTATCCCGCTGAATTTCTCAAGTAACCTTAATGTTATGTAAGATTCTTCATCATTTTTCTTGCGTTTTTTGCGCTGCACAGATAGTCAGAACCCATTGGGAATTTAGAGGTTATTAATGGTTCAGTCGATCACAGTCATTGGGGGGACGAATTCGAGTCACCTGACAGGGCTTGTGCCTGTTCCACTCGATAACGCCAGCCCCCCAGGGTTCGTGAACAGCTTGCAGACGCTGCTGGGCATCAATGGTGGTACAGGTTACTCCGATTCAGTCAATTCTGGCGCGCTTTACCTTAATAATCTGAACATCAATGGTCTTACAGGATCGGTGGTTTTTGGTCCAAATAACACGTCTCTGCCAGGCATTCTGGAGCTGACAAACACGGATACCACTGGATTAATTCATGCCGGTGCGGCGAATATCTTTGGGTCGGTGCCGGCAAATTATAGCACATTGATCGTTCAGGCACCGGGTAGTGAGACGATTTCGGGAAATGGCTCGAACAATCAATTGGACATCTTCGGTGCCAATAGTTCGGTTTATTTTAATACTAATGCTGGTAGCGGAACCGTTGTTGCGGGTGGTGCAGGTGACTATGTAGGGCTTGAGGGTGGTTCATGGAGCTTTGTCGGGTCAACCGATGGCGGTGATACCGTAAATACATCAGCCTCCAACTCAGCTATTTCTGTTTACGGGTCCGGCCCAAATGCGAATGGTTTTGGCGCTCAAAATTCACCTAGTAACGTTGTGGGTGTTGTCCAAGGCACTGTGACTGTTAACACGTATGGAAGCAACGATTTCGTTGGTTTCAATGGCGCTGGAAGTGGCGTAGTTTCCGTTCATGGTAGTGGAAACGTTCTAATTGATGGCGCTGTGGTAACTGTTTTTGCCGCGGCGGGAAGTGGTTCAGTAAACGCGTTCTTCTCACATGATGGCGGCGTGCTGAATTTCATTAATAATAGCAGCGGCGCGCAAACTGTCTCAGGCGATATTCAAGGTGCGATTGGTGGTAACGTAACAGCCTTTGGCGGAGCTGGCGGTGGCTACTATCAGGGTGGCTTTGGTGGCAATAATTCCCTCGTTGGGGGAACGGGTGCCGTTACGTTGATTGGTTCTGGCTCTTCGACCTATGAACTAGCTGCCAGCAGCATTGGTGGTGGGAATGCGCTGTTTGCTGATTCTGCAGGTGGCAGCACGACGATGATTGGTGCCACCGGTTCAGGCAATAACCTGTTCGCAGGTGCTACAGGTAGCCTAGTAGTGAGCACCAGCGGTTATGGCACGCAATCCTACTTTATTGGTGCAAGTGGTCAAGAAAATTTAACAGGTTCAACCGTAACCGGTGCGCAGAATAATTACTACTTCCTGCAGGATAGCACGGGTGCCGGCTCTGATATCATCACCAATTTCAATATTACGAAAGATAATCTCTTTATCAATCCGTTTACCACCGACACTGTAACCGGTGCCAACACGGGCGGTGTAAGCATTGTTAATATCGCGCAGAACTTTGGTTCAGGCGGTGGTGTAATTGTGTCGCTCAGCGACAGCACGACGATCAAGATGTACGGCGTATCATTGACGGCGGCGGACGCGGCTACCCAATCGGGCGGTGTCTTCCACCTCTAGTCTGTCATATCAAGCTTTCTTAAAAAAAGCAGTTCAAGGTATTGGACATAACCAATATCTTAAACTGTTTTTTTCTGATAGAGTTTTGAAGTGTGCAAAGCCGTTAAATTGGCTACACAGACTACTTTATGTGGACCAGTTATATTTTCAGAAAAAGATTATCAATGAAAGTTAAGTTTGAAGATCTCTCGGAAAATCCACCAGAGTCACTTCTACCCCCTTTAGACCGGCGTGATGTTAATCTCGCAAGCCTGACAGAAAACCAAGCAAGCTGGGTTCGGGACGGTGTTGTTATAAAAAAGAAGTTCATTCCAGATGAATTGTTGGACGATTACATCAAAAGACGCGCAGCTTTTCGCCCAGGAACTAGTTGGTTTAAAAGCGGTTGGCCTGACGGAAATTGCTATGAAGCCATTCCGGAATTACGCCGTGCAGCACTTTACCCGCCTTTGATGGAACTGCTCAAAGAGCTGATTGGCGAACAAATGCTCTTTCATCTCGCGTTGACAGGTTGGATTAGCACGGAAAGAGAGTGGCACCAAGATGATTATTTGAATCCGCCTTTTGTAAATACGTGGTATGCAGCTGTTTGGATCGCCTTAGATACAATTCATCCTGACAGTGGGCCGTTTGAATATGTGCGAGGGTCGCATCAATGGCCGTTACTTCGGGGCGAAAAGGTAAGAAGTTTTTTAACCGATGAGGAAAAAAACCGGGTTGATCCTGTTACAGGAATCAATCAATGGCCGTCATACTGCGAGCGTTATGTAACACCAGCCATCGAAGAAAAAATTCAATCAAGCGGCTTGCCGATAGAATCATTTCTCGCCGAAAAAGGTGACATTCTAATTTGGCATTCGCGTCTCATGCATCGTGGCTCGCGTCCTAAGTCAGATATTTTACGTAAGTCACTTATTACGCATTACTCGGGTGTGGATCATCGGCATGATATGTTCGTGACTGAAGCTGATGAAAACGGTCAAAGATTTGCCGTGTTCAAAAATGCCTTGATGCTGGATTAGCCTGTTGCAATTTTCTGAACTTGAGATTTTAGATGTTGATTTGGAAGCTGCAATTGGTCTTGTGGATGCGTTATATGTCCCAGAAAATTCCGTCACTATAATAAAGGTTCTTGAATATTCAGGGTTTGACCAACTGACATTTTTTGAATCTAATCAGGACTTTAAAACACATTTTCACAGCGCGCTAAGAGCAACATGCCATTTTTTGGCGATGATCAAATCCGAAAGGAGGCCATTTCCGATAAATCTCTGCGTCGAAGGTATGAGAGCGATTTCGAGTCTTAAATGCTATGACAGAGATATTGTAATGAGCTTGCTGGCAAGCCTTTGCGATTCAGCTTTTGATATGGGGCCGTTCCCAAATACTCAGGCTTTTAAAAAATGTTTGCTAACTTGCCAATCAATGAGGGAATATGGTGGGCAGCCTTATTTTATTTTTGGTGATAGTCATTCGCGCCTATATAGGCGCAGTGGCACACGATCTGAAAAATGGCTGTTACCAATCCATGTTTGTTTCACTGCAGGTTCAGCAATTGGTTTAAGAAATCCTACATCAAAAACCGGATATGGAGAGACTCTAAAACAAGTTTTTGAGATTATGAAGGAAATAGAAGCTTTTGGTTCGACGAAAATATTTTTGCAATTTGGCCAAGTTGACGTTGAGTTTTTACATCCATTTCGCCGTATAATGAACGAAGAGATAGAGTTCAAAGCTCAAGAATTTCAGATTTTTTGTGAAACCACCATAGAAGCCTATATAAATTTTCTGACGGTTATAATACCAGACGGTCATAAATCTTTGGTTTATATTGTTGGAATTTTTCCGCCTGCTTTGAATGATGACATTTTACAAGCGGGTTATACGCATCCGCATATCTCAGAGATTGAAAACGTCACAGAAAATGAGGCTCTGAAAAATTCTCTAAGTAAGCTGCAATGGCCGAACAAAATAGAACGCACAAAAAACCATGCTTATTTTAATAATGAATTGAAAATAGCGGCAATTAAAGCAGGCTTCAAATTTATCTCTGATTTTGATGAGTTTTTAAACAAGCAAAAAAACTTAGCCGAAAATTTTATCGCCTTTAGTAAAGGACAGGATCACCATCTTGACTTTAAGCCAAGTGAAATGGTTATAGAGAAAAGTCTTTGGTGCTGGCTTAGTTAATTCAAGTTATGACTTTAACCGGTGGCGTTCGAGAAGGTCAGCAGGTGGATTTGGATTTTGCGGGATTAATTCTGACAACAGACTGGTGGCGAGGTCGCGGCGGTTGAGGTTGTCAAGCGCGATGACTTCGCCACGTACAGTGGACCAGAACAAGTTACCAGGGTCTGCTTGGTTGTTGAGAAACACAGTGCGCACCTGGCGGAAACTTTCAGCGGCACGCGGATGGTATTTTTCATCCTGCAAGGCCAGGACGCCGAGCGAGAATAACGCATCGCGGCGTAATTCAAATGCAAAGCTTTCATCAGGCAGGTATAATTCCAGAGCTTTTTGCAGATCACGTGCCAGAACAAATGCGCCGGTGCTGACTAGGCTAACAAAAGCGCGCCAGATGGTGGTAATGGATGAAGGATCTTCGTGCAGCAGCCTCTGTGCGACTGAAAGGATATCAGGATGTGCGGCTTCTGCCAAACAGAGCAGGATTTCTGCCTTCGTAGTGCGCCGCAGGCTTTCGGTTAATCCGTCAGTCAATGACCGTTGGGCCATGGCTTCTTGTAATGCATCAAGTGCTGCTAGCGACATTTGAAAAATGGGAAGTACAGCCGCGCGTTGGTGGCTGCGGAACAATAAGTAGATAGCACGGCTATAGAGGATCATGCCGAGCCCGAGTGGAATAACGCGCGCCAGATTGGCGATGCTTGCGCGTGTGGCGGCGGCAGGCAAGGCGACCATGCTGTTTAAATCGAGCGCGAAGCGTTGTTTGGCAGCTGGCACCAGAACCGACCACGCGGCTTCAGCTGCGTCGAAATCGCCATCCTGTAGGGCTTCAAACATGCCGCGGCCGGCAAAGCCAAATCGCAAATCAGACTCCGGCTCAGCAAGGCGTCCTCTTTCTACCAGATAGCGCCGGTAGATGGCGCGGCCGGCGGCGACATCCTGGCTGAGGACGAAGGGGGAGTTAGAGGCATAGGCGATGAGTGCCATATCGGTCTCGCAGATTTCAACATGCGAAAAACCGGCGTTCTGCAAAGCAATTTTTAGACTATTGGCCGTTTGCAGCACCAGATGCGCACCAGGCGACAAGGTTTGCAGCAGGATATTCGCGCCCTGTGAGGGCGCTAACAGCGCACCGTTGGGGGTGGTCAGCATAAGGATGCCGCTATCGCCAAGTGCGCGCTGCATAAGGTGCAAGAATTCTGGTGGATGGGCGAGATGTTCGACCACTTCTGTAGCGATCACGACATCATAGGGGCCTTTGGCTAGATCTTTGTCTTCGAAATAGCCCTGGGTGATGTTGAGCCCGAGTTCGCTAATGCCGAATTGGGCCAGCGGAGATGGATCATAACCCTCGCCAACCCAGCCGCGTGCGCGGACACCGAAATCCTGTCCAAAACCGTAGGCGCCGCCAATCTCGAGCAAGCGCGCCCCAGGGGGTTTAGCGATTCTGGTGAGTGGTTCTGTGATGGGCCAAATGCCCGCGCCAATTTGGGTCTGGTAAATATGCCAGCCAATTTCGATCAATTCGGAAGAGCTATAATCCATCGTCTCGACATTATCGAAAAACAGCACGGTACAGGCAGGGCACGCGTGGACCTGGTAGAAATGCTCGGCATCGGGTGGGCGGTATTCAATATCAAGCAGCTGGGTGGCCGCACCAGTATGGCCACAATTTGGGCAGGTGAGGTTGTGATGAGTGTTTACGGGCCAGGCAATTTCGACATGCTCGGCAATACGTATTTTGCTGGCAGATTCAGACAATCCACAAAGCTCCCTATGACTGCGAACTTCATACCAATATTAGGGCTGGCGCACAAATGTTTCGCGTTCAAACTGGAACGTAGCTGGATAAAAACAGGGATGCACACAGGCGTGCGCCGTGTGAAGGTGCTGCCAGACAGAAAAAAGGCCGGTGCAAAAACACCGGCCTCATTTGTGACGGCTATGGAAAAACTTTAAATCGCCAGCAGCAACCGGCGGGGATCTTCCAGGCTTTCTTTTACGCGCACCAGGAATGAAACGGCTTCGCGGCCGTCGATGATGCGGTGGTCGTAGGAGACCGCCAGGTACATCATCGGGCGGATTTCAATTTTGCCGGCCACGGCTACCGGGCGGTCCTGGATTTTATGCATGCCTAGAATCGCCGATTGCGGTGGGTTTAAAATGGGGGTGCTCATCAATGAGCCGTACACGCCGCCATTGGTGATGGAGAAAGTGCCACCAGAGAGCTGCTCCAGCTTCAGCGTGCCTTCCTTGGCAGCCTTGGCAAAACCGGCGATGGCAGATTCAATTTCCGCAATGCTCAGCTGGTCGGCATCGCGGATAACCGGCACCACCAGGCCATTGGCACCGCCCACGGCGATGCCCATATGGACGAAATTTTTGTAGATAATATCATCCCCGTCAATCTCGGCATTCACCGCCGGAAATTCCGCCAGGGCCGCGCAAACGGCTTTTACAAAAAAGCCGTTGAAGCCAAGGCGAACCCCTTTATGCTTTTTCTCGAAGGTTTCCTTATATTCCGCGCGCAGTGCCATAATGGCGCTCATATCCACCTCGTTGAAGGTGGTCAGCATGGCGGCGTTGTTTTGGGCTTCCTTCAGACGGGCAGCGATGGTTTTGCGCAGCCGGGTCATTTTTACGCGCTCTTCGCGGGCCTCCGTGGCGCGCGGTGCTTTCAGGGCGGCGGGCGCAGCGGCCGGGGTGGGCTTGTTGACGAAAGCCAGCACATCGCCCTTCGAGATCCGGCCATCCTTGGCGGAACCGGCGCCGATGTCGGCGGCGCTAAGGTTGTTTTCCTCCATCATTTTGGCGGCGGCCGGCAGCGGGGCAACGCCGGGGCGGGCCACCGGGCCGGGTGCTGTTTGTTGGGCATGCACGCCGGGCGAGGCCACCGTGGCGGCCTTAGCCGCCGGCGGCGCGCTAGCCGCCACCGCCGCAGCCGCACCAGCACCGCCAATGCGGCCGAGCAGCGCGCCAATTTCCACTTCGGCACCTTCGGGGGCAACAATCTCGGAGAGCACGCCAGCTTGCGAGGCATTAACCTCGACGGTCACCTTATCGGTTTCCAGCTCCACCAGCGGCTCATCCGCGGCCACATTGTCGCCAATTTTTTTCATCCAACGGGCGATGGTGGCGGAGGTGACACTTTCGCCTAGGGTCGGAACGGTAATGTCGGCGGCCATGAAAAACTCCTTAAATTATTCTGATGATTCTTTAAACGCTTAGCGCCTCATTGACCAACGCGGCCTGCTCGGCGGTATGAACTTTGGCGAGGCCGGTAGCCGGGCTGGCGGCGGCTTTGCGGCCGACGTAGCTGGGGCGTTTGGCGGCGTTGTTCAGACAAACCAGCACGCTCTCAATCCGCCGGTCGAGGAAGCACCAGGCGCCGTTATTTTCAGGCTCTTCCTGGCACCAAACCACATCGGCGTTTTTGTAAGCTTCAATGGCGGTTTTCAGGGACTTCGCCGGGAACGGGTAAAGCTGCTCCATCCGCACGATAACGACATCTTTGATGCCCCGCTCGCGGCGCTCGGCCAACAGGTCATAATAGACTTTGCCGGTGCACAGCACCACGCGCTTGACTTCTTCTGGGGCCACCAAGGCATCAGTTTCGGGGATGACGAATTTGAAGCCGGAGCCGTTGGTGAATTCCTGCAAGCTGGAAACCGCCAGCTTGTGGCGCAGCAGCGATTTAGGTGTCATCACAATCAGCGGCTTGCGGAAGTTGCGCTTCAACTGGCGGCGCAGCGCGTGGTAGTAGTTTGCTGGCGTGGTTAGGTTGCAAACGCTCATGTTGTGCTCAGCACAAAGCTGCAAATAGCGCTCCAGCCGGGCGGAAGAATGTTCCGGCCCCTGGCCCTCGCTGCCGTGCGGCAGCAGTAGCGTGAGGCCGCACATGCGCAGCCATTTGGTTTCGCCGCTCGCGATGAACTGGTCAATAATCACCTGGGCACCATTGGCGAAATCACCAAACTGCGCTTCCCACAACACCAGCACGCTGGGGTCCGCGAGGGCGTAGCCATATTCAAAACCCAGCACGCCGGCTTCCGAGAGCAACGAGTTGAAAATCTCGATGTTTGCCTGATCAGGCTTAATGTTGTTGAGCGGGGTGTATTCGTTTTGATTGTTTTGGTCGATCAGCACGGCATGACGATGGCTGAAAGTGCCACGCTGGCAATCCTCGCCGGAGAGCCGCACGCGATGACCATCGAGCATCAGCGTGCCGAATGCCAGCGCTTCGCCGGTCGCCCAGTCGATGCCCTCGCCGGTGTCAAACATGGCTTGTTTGGCTTCAAGCTGACGCAGGATTTTCGGGTTGAGGTCAAAGTTTTCCGGCGGGCGGGCTAGAGCCGCGCCAACTTGCTTAAGCTGTTCCAAGGGGGCGGCGGTAGCCTCCTCGGTATGTTCATCATCATGAGCGCCCTCATTCAGCCCAGCCCAATGGCCCTCCAGCCAGTCAGCCTTGTTCGGTTTGTAGGATTGAGCACCTTTGTAAGCATCTTCCAGCTTTTGGTTGTAGCCCTCGGTGATGTCCTTCACCTGCGCCTGGCTAACACTGCCTTCGGCGATCAGGCGATTGGCATATAAAGCCTGGGTGGTGGGCAATGCTTTAATGGCTTTATACATCACCGGCTGGGTAAAGGCTGGTTCGTCGTTCTCGTTGTGGCCATGGCGGCGGTAACAGACCAGGTCGATCACCACGTCAACGGCAAATTCCATCCGGAATTCGGTGGCCAAATGGGCGGCGAACACCACGGCTTCCGGGTCATCGCCATTCACATGCAGAATCGGCGACTGCACGGCCTTGGCAACGTCAGTGCAATAAAGCCCAGAAAACGCATGGGCAGGAACCGTGGTGAAGCCGATCTGGTTGTTGACCACCAGATGAATCGTGCCGCCAGTGCGATAGCCAATAAGCTGGCTCATCGCCAAGGTTTCATACACCAGCCCCTGGCCGGCAAAGGCGGCGTCGCCATGCATCACAATCGCCATGGCGGATTTGCGGGTTTTATCCCCGGCCATATCCAACCGCGCGCGAATTTTGCCCACCACAACCGGGTCCACCGCTTCAAGATGCGAGGGGTTGGGTTGCAGCGAGAGATGCAGCTTATTACCGTTGATGGTGATGTCGGTGGAGGTGCCGAGATGGTATTTCACGTCACCGGAGCCTTGCACGTCATTCGGCTTGGCGCTCTCGCCGCCAAACTCGCTGAACAGCGCGGTGAGCGGCTTTTGCACAATGTTGACCAACGTGTTGAGGCGGCCACGGTGCGGCATGCCGATGGCGATTTCCTTCACCCCATGGTTGGCAGCGGTCTCAATAATGCCGTGCAGGGCGGGAATGGTGCTCTCACCGCCTTCCAGGCCAAAGCGCTTGGTGCCAACATAACGGCGCTGGCAAAAGGCCTCAAAACTGTCAGCCTCGGTGAGTTGGCGCAGGATTTTGGCTTTCTCGTCTTTATTAAAAGCCTTGCTCCAGGGGGCGCCTTCAATGCGGCGCTGGATCCAGGATTTTTGCGCCGGGTCCTGGATATGCATGAATTCCACACCGATTGGGCCGCAATAAGAGGCCCGCACATTGGCGAGAATTTCGCGCATGGTGGCATATTCCATGCCTAGCACGCCGTCGATGAAGATCGGGCGGTCCATGTCTTCGTCGCCGAAGCCGTAGCTTTTTGGGTCAAGCTCAGAATAATAATGCGGTGTCTTCAGGCCCAGCGGGTCGAGCTTGGCTTCCAGATGGCCACGCACACGGTACACCCTGATGAGCATCAGGGCGCGGATGGAATCCAGCGTCGCGGCGCGGGTGTCAGCGGTGGGAGGGGGAGCTTGTTTAGCAGCCGGTGCGGCCTCAGCTTCAAAACCAAGCGGGCGTGGTGCCCAGGAGGCGCCGGTGGCATCTGTCAGGACTGATTTGGCTTCATCATTGAGGGCGGCGAACAGGCTGGCAAAGTCAGGGTCAACTGTGTCAGGGGCGGAGACCCATTTGGCATAAAGCTGAGCGATAAATTGGGCGTTACCCCCATTCATGGCAGTCGCTAACACATCAAAGCCGGGCATTTTGCGTTATCCTCTGGAAATATTGACTTACCGATTATCAAGCCAATGCAACGCCTTGTAGGGCAGGCTGACACTCTTGCCGTGGTCTGGCGTGGTAGGGCTGGGTTGTTTTTTCTGCATAACCCTACCTTAAGAAATACTTAAAATAATCAAAATTCAGCCTTTGTTATTTTCGCTCCGGCGACAGCGACAGCGAAAATAACAAAGGGGATTAAAGCGGTTAAACTTTTTTTTGCGCCCTAACGTGTCGGGGTCCTAACCCCGCAACGCCTTCACCATGGTGCTGCCCAGAGCAGCCGGGCTATCGGCAATGTGGATGCCGGCTTCCAGCATGGCAGCGGTTTTGGCTTGCGCGGTGTCCTTGCCGCCAGAGATAACAGCGCCGGCATGGCCCATCCGACGGCCGGGAGGGGCCGTCACACCGGCGATGAAGCCGACGATGGGTTTTTTAATTTTATGGCGGGCCAGGAACTCAGCAGCGTCAATTTCGGACGGCCCGCCGATTTCACCGATCATGATGATCGCTTGAGTTTCATCATCATGCAGGAACATCTCCAGCACTTCAATGAAATCGAGGCCCTTCACGGGGTCACCACCGATGCCGACGCAGGTGGATTGGCCAAGCCCAGCCGCGGTGGTTTGCGCCACCGCCTCATAGGTGAGTGTGCCGGAGCGGGAAACGATGCCGATGGAGCCGCGCTTGTGGATATGGCCGGGCATGATGCCGATTTTGCATTCATCAGGGGTAATCACGCCGGGGCAGTTTGGCCCGACCAGCAGAGACTTCGAACCTGATAGCGCGCGTTTAACACGCACCATGTCGAGCACCGGAATGCCCTCGGTGATGCAGACGATGAGCTCGATCCCGGCGTCAATGGCTTCCAGGATGGAGTCAGCGGCGAACGGTGGTGGCACATAGATGGCCGAAGCATTGGCACCGGTTTTGGCGCGCGCTTCGCCAACGGTGTTGAACACCGGCAGGTCCAGGTGCTTTTGGCCGCCTTTGCCAGGGGTTACACCGCCCACAACTTTGGTGCCGTAGGCGAGGGCTTGTTCAGAATGGAAGGTGCCTTGCGCGCCGGTAAAACCCTGCGTGATGACTTTGGTGTTTTTATCAACAAGAATGGCCATTACGCAGCTTCCTTCACGGCTTTAACGATTTTCTCAGCGGCGTCCGCCAGATTGTCAGCCGAGATGATCGGCAGGCCGGATTTGGCCATAATATCCTTGCCCAACTGCACGTTGGTGCCCTCTAAGCGCACCACCAACGGCACCGAGAGCGAAACCTCACGGGCCGCGGCGATCACGCCTTCAGCGATGACGTCACAGCGCATGATGCCGCCGAAAATGTTAACGAGAATGCCTTCAACGTGCGGGTCGGAGAGAATGATTTTGAAAGCCGCGGTAACGCGTTCCTTGGTGGCGCCGCCGCCGACATCAAGGAAGTTTGCCGGTTCCGCACCATATAATTTGATGATGTCCATGGTGGCCATGGCCAGGCCAGCGCCGTTCACCATGCAGCCGATCGAGCCATCAAGTGCGACATAATTCAAACTATGCTTGGTGGCTTCCAACTCTTTCGGGTCTTCTTCACCTTCATCGCGCAACGCCTCAATGGCTTCATGGCGGTACAATGCGTTGTCATCGAACGCGACCTTGGCATCGAGTGCGATAATCTCACCAGCGCCGGTGACAACCAGCGGGTTGATCTCGATGGTGGCGCAATCAAGGGCTACGAAAGCCTTGTACATAGCGTCAACAAACTTGCCGAAGGTGGCAATTTGCTTGCCTTCTAGCCCGAGGCCGAATGCCAGCTTGCGGGCATGGAAGCTTGAGATACCTGAGGCTGGGTCAACCGGGGCGCGCAGGATTTTTTCGGGGTGATGTTCGGCCACCTCCTCAATTTCCATGCCGCCCTCAACCGAGGCGATGATGACAACTTCAGAAACGGAACGGTCAATCAGGAGTGAGAGGTAAAGCTCACGTTTGATGTCACAGCCGGATTCTACGTAAACCCGGCGCACCAGCCGGCCAAGTGGGCCGGTTTGTTTGGTGATCAGCGTGTGGCCGATCATGGCGGCGGCGGCTTCGCGCACTTCCTCAAGTGACTTGGCGAGGCGCACGCCGCCTTTGCCTTCCGGCGCGTCTTTGAACTTGCCGGCACCGCGGCCACCAGCGTGAATTTGTGACTTTACCACGTAAATCGGGCCGGGCAGCTTTTTGGCCGCTTCCACCGCTTCGTCAGGGGTCCAGGCGATATGACCGTCTAAAACGGCGACACCGTAGGCTTTGAGCAATTCCTTGCCCTGATATTCATGTATGTTCATGCGGGGTGTGGCCTACCTGTTCTGAGAGTTGGTTGAAGATCAGACGCAAAAGGTTTTTGGGGTGCTACTCCAATCGGAAATTTCCAGCAAGCTGCCGTTGTGCGCTGCGCCATAGCGCTAACTTGACAAAACCTTCACTTTGGCGGGCGGGAAAAATAAGTTCACCTGCCGCCCAACTTCATAGGCGGCGGCATCACCGGCGCGGATGATCACGGTGATGGGTTCCGGCATTTCACAACTTAGGCGTAAATCGCGGCCCTGTTCGCGCCCGGCGGTGATGCGCGCAAGGCGGCCCGTAGGGGCGATTTGGATGTCCTCGGCGCGAATTGTGCAGATTGCACCGTTCTCCGGCCAGAAATTTTGATAGCCAAGCAATTGCGCGGCGGCGATGCTGGCGGGGTTGTCGAACAAATGCCGGGGCGTGCCCTGCTGGATGATTTTATCATCGGCCAGCAGCACCACCCAATCGGCCAGGGCGGCGATGGCGGGGTCATGCGTGGCGGCCAAGGCGGGGATGCCGGTTAGGTCGATGGTCTCGATCAGTTGCGCCAGCACCTCATCGCGGGTGGCGGCATCCAGTGCGGCGGAGGGTTCATCGAGCAGCAGCAATTCCGGGCGGCGGGCCAGAGCGCGGGCCAACCCGACGCGCTGGGCCTCGCCGCCGGAAATTTTGCCGCCGTTGCGGGCGGCAAGATGGCCGATGTTGAGGCTATCCAAACAGGCTTGTGCGCTGGCTAGCCGCCCCGGCCCGGTAAGCGCGAAGGCAGCGTTTTCCAGCACGGTGAGGTGCGGGAACAAAGCTGCACCTTGGGGTAAATAGCCAATCGGCCGGTCCTGCGGCGGCAACCCGCTCCACGGCGTGCCGCTGGCCGGCAGCAGTCCGGCCAAAGCTTTCAACAGCGAGGTTTTGCCAGCGCCGGAGCGGCCCAGCAGGGCGGTGAAGCCGCGCACCTCGAAGCTGGCGTTGAGCGCCACCGGGCTGGCCAGGGTGTAATTGATAAGGAGCGCCACGCTCCTTAGGTTACTGTGAGGTGTGGCGGCTACGCAAACCCAGCCATAAGGGCAGCGGCAGGGCCACCACCAGAAACACCGCCAGCAGCGGGAATACCGCGGTAATGCCTTGGTCTTGTAAATCAACCCACAGCCGCACCGGCAAGCCTTGCGGGAAATAGGCGATGATCAGCACGATGCCGAATTCGCCGATCGCGCGCACCCAGGCCAACGCCAAAGCGGCGGCCAGGCCGCGTTGCGCCAACGGCAGGGTAACGCGGAAAAACAGCCGCGGCCCCGCCACGCCGAGCGTGCGCGAGACATCTTCCAGCGCGCTTGGCACTTGCGCCAAGGCGGCGCGGGCGGCGATGATGTAGGTGGGCAGGGCAGCATAAAGCGCAGCCAAAACAAAAGCCGCCGGGGTGTTGGTGAGCAGCAGGCCGATTCTGGCCAATGCCACGCCCGCCGGGGCCGCCGGGCCGTAAAACGCCGCCAGCAATATGCCAATCGCCAAAGTGGGCATCAGCATCGGGATCAGTACCAGCGCCTCGGCCAGTGCGCTCAGGCGGTTCTGGTGGCGGGCGAGATACAGCGCCACCGGTGTGCCGAATAAAGCGGTGAGCATAAGCGCGGTGGCGGCACCCCCTAATGAGGTGATGATGGATTTTGTATCATCGCTGGAAAGATTGATGCTGGACCAGCCGCTGCTGGTCAGCAGGCCAACCAACGGGACGGTGAGGAAGCCGAGCGCCAGGATAATGCCGGCGGGCAGGATGAACTGGTAGATGCCGAGCAAAAGGCGCCAAAAAAGCTGCCCGCGCGCATGGTGATGCAAGCGGGCATAAGTTGTGGGAACTCTTGGAGCGGGCGGCAAATGATTCAGATTTTTGGTCCCCGGGCGGGGCCGTAGCCATATTCAGCAAAAATGGCCTGGCCGGTTTGGCTTGCCAGAAAATCCACAAAGCCTTGGGCAGCGGTGGGGTTGGTGGCGTTCTTCAAAGCCGCTGCATAGAACACCAGCAGGCCTGGATGGAGTGTTTTGGAGGTCCCCTTACTGGTTAGGGTTAGTGATGCCTTGCTATACCAGTCCTTGTTTTTGCTCGGGTCGGAGAAATTGATTTCAGATGGCAGCGCGATGAATGGCAGTTTTTGCGAGACCACGGCGCTCTGGTAGCCGAGTGTTGCGTCAATCTGGCCTTCCTGCAGGCGCGACAGCAGGGAGGGTTCGGTGAAAATTTGCGCCTCGTTGACATCCGGCCCGGCGATGGTCTTGGCGAGGCCCGGCATTTTATAGAGCATCTCCGCCAGTTGCAGCGTGTAGAGCACATATTGGCCCTGTGGGTCGGTGGTAGGGTCAGTGCGGCCAAAGCGGAAGCCCGGCTCCTGCAAAATTTTGGTCCAGGCCGCCCCCCCGCTCTTGGCACCGGCCTTGGTACCAGCTTTGGCGATGGCGGCGGCGAATTTTGAGGCCGGGGAATAGGCCAGCACAATCTGGGTGCTCGCCACCGGGATGCCTTGGCCTTCATCAACCAGGCCAGCTTCCTCAACAGCTTTCATCGGTGCTGGCGAAACCGGGATGAACACATCCGCCATCATGGTTTTGGCGGAGAGCAAATGCGCCAGTGCCATCGCGGCCTGGCCGATGCCCTGGTACTGCGCACCGGACTTTGCCTGGAATGCCGGGCCAACGCCTTCATCCATCACAACACCCATTGAGCCTGCGAAAGCAACGGTGAATTTACCATCAGCCCCAGCCCCAGCCCAGGCACGGGGCAGGCCGGTGGCTGTCAAGGCGGAAGCGGCAGCGAGTAAGGCGCGGCGGGACATTTGCATTTTTCGAACCCTAGATATGTTTATACAGCGATATCGCTGTCCGGACATATCGTCAACCTCGGCTGAACATGCTTGGGTGTTGTCGATGTCAAAATGTGTTCAACGTACCAGTCTGCATATCCGCGTCATCACCGAAGCCGGGGTGGTGTTCGGCTGGGGGCGAGCTGATTTGCTCAGCCATATCGCCAATACCGGCTCGATCGCGGCGGCGGGGCGGCAAATGGGGATGAGCTACAAGCGGGCCTGGGCACTGGTAGAGGCGCTGAACCATACGTTCGAGTCGCCGCTGGTGGAAGCCGCCAAGGGCGGGGCCGGCGGCGGCGGGGCGCATCTTACGCCGCTGGGGGT
>JAQNCT010000097.1 GCA_029077825.1 Acidocella sp.
GTGATATAGGAAAGCTTTTCAGGGGTCTGCACTTCCAGAACGCCTGCATCCTCGACGGTCTGCACCAGATATACTGTGCCATCAATCTGGCCAATGGTGCCTTCCACCTCGGCATGCCCGGCGTGGCCGATCAGCACAATCTCACGGCCCTGGGCAGCATAGCGGCGGCCCTCGGCATGTACCTTGGCAACCAGCGGGCAGGTTGCATCAATAACGGGCAATGCCCGGCTAGCGGCCGCGGCTTCCACCTTGCGGGCGACGCCATGCGCTGAAAATACCGTCATGGCGCCCTCAGGCACCTCATCGAGCTCATCGACAAACACCGCCCCCCGCGCGCGTAAATCCTCCACCACATGTCGATTATGCACGATTTCATGGCGCACATAGATTGGCGGGCCAAATTTGATCAACGCCCGCTCGACAATATCAATGGCCCGCTCCACGCCGGCACAGAAGCCGCGCGGCTGGGCCAGCACAACTCGAATCGTTTTTTGGGGGTGAGAGCCGTCCATATCCATCATCCTGTTGCCCGTCGGTCACGCTATCAGTCTTTCTGTGCCAAGCATTAGGTCATTGGCTCCACAATCCGCAAGCTTAAGAGTAAACATACATTTCGATTGTGAAGGGTTAATGTCAGTGCTGCTGACTAATTTTAACACATCGCGATGTTGGCAAGTGGCCTTATGTCGGACTATGTGAGGGTTTAACGGGTACGATTTCGTTTGGTGTAGCTTCGGTGACACATAATCTCAGGAATCGCTACCGCAGGTGATCGAACGAAGGGTAGTCTTGCTCATGGGCATTTTCATGCCGGTTAACCAGGTTTTTGGGGGAAATTTCTAATGCCGCCGCGCACCCCGCTACTAGACCGCGTTAAAATTCCCTCCGATATGCGCAACCTGTCGGGCGAACAACTCAAGCAATTGGCTGAAGAGTTGCGTGCCGAGACCATCGATACCGTGTCCGTGACCGGCGGCCATCTTGGCGCTTCACTAGGTGTGGTTGAGCTTACTGTGGCGATTCATGCGGTGTTTGATACCCCGTCTGACCGTTTGATTTGGGATGTTGGCCACCAAACCTACCCACATAAAATTCTCACCGGTCGGCGTGACCGGATACGCACTCTGCGTCAACCGGGGGGTCTGTCTGGCTTTACCCGCCGTTCCGAGAGTGAATACGACCCGTTTGGCGCTGCCCATTCTTCAACCTCCATCTCAGCAGGCCTCGGCATGGCTGTCGCGCGGGATTTGCAAAACGCTAATTCGCACCAAAATGTGATTGCCGTAATCGGTGACGGCGCGATGAGTGCCGGCATGGCCTATGAGGCCATGAACAACGCTGGGGCCATGAAATCGCGTCTGATCGTCATTTTGAACGATAATGACATGTCAATCGCCCCGCCGGTCGGTGCTATGAGCGCTTATCTCTCCCGGTTGATCAGCTCGCGCAGCTTCATGAGCTTGCGTGATTTCGCTGCCCGCATGGCCAAGCGCTTCCCGCGTACCCTGGAACGCACCGCCCGCCGGGCCGAGGAGTATGCCCGTGGTATTCTAACCGGTGGCACCTTGTTCGAGGAGCTGGGTTTTTACTATGTCGGCCCGATCGATGGTCATAATCTCGACCATCTCTTGCCGGTGCTGCGCAATTTGCGCGACTCCGACGGCATGGAACCCATTTTGCTGCATGTGGTCACGCAAAAAGGCAAAGGTTACGCACCTGCCGAAGCCGCTGCTGACAAATACCACGGCGTATCGAAGTTTAACGTGGTCACTGGTGAGCAGACCAAGGCACCGCCTGGCCCGCCATCATACACCAATGTTTTTGCTAAAGCCTTGATTGCCGAAGCTGAGGCCAACCCGAATGTGGTTGCCATTACCGCGGCTATGCCGGGCGGTACCGGGCTTGATAAATTTGCCCAAAAATTTCCAACCCGTATTTTTGATGTTGGCATCGCCGAGCAGCACGCGGTTACGTTTGCTGCCGGCATGGCCACTGAGGGCATGGCGCCATTCTGCGCCATTTATTCCACCTTCCTGCAACGTGGCTACGACCAGGTGGTGCATGATGTAGTGCTACAATCATTGCCGGTGCGTTTTGCGATGGACCGCGCCGGTCTGGTCGGCGCTGATGGCGCAACCCATGCCGGTGCCTATGACATGGCCTTTTTGGGTTGCCTGCCCGGCATGGTGATTATGGCGCCATCTGATGAAGCTGAACTGATGCACGCGGTGGCTACCTCGGCGGCGATCAATGATCGCCCCAGCGCCTTTCGATACCCGCGCGGTGAAGGGCTGGGTGTTACGTTACCGGCACGTGGGTCTGTTTGGGAGATCGGCAAAGGGCGGATCATCCGGGAAGGCTCAAAAATTGCCATCCTGGCTCTCGGCCCGCGTCTGGCTGATGCTTTGAAAGCGGCTGATGAGCTTTGCGCCCGTGGCTTTTCAACCACAGTGGCTGATGCGCGCTTCATGAAGCCATTGGATGAAGCGATGATCCGCCAGTTAGCCGCGCACCATGAGGTGCTGATTACCATTGAGGATGGTGTTGCCGGTGGTTTTGGTTCAGCCGTGGCGCAGTATTTAGCCTGGAGTGGGGCGTTTGACCGTGGCTTAAAATTCCGCCCGATGACCCTGCCGGACCGGTTAATTGACCATAATAGCCCGGTTGCGCAATTGATTGATGCCGGGCTTACCGCCAAGGATATTGTTAATCACGCTCTGACGGCACTGGGTTCTGAGGCTATTGAGACTTTTGTTGCAATTCCGGCACAGTGAGCGAATATATAACTGTCATGAAGTATTTACTCCTATCTCTCCCGTTCGCCGTCATGTTGGCCACTCCTGTCATGGCGCAGATGGCATCACCTGAGGTGGCGCCGATCGAGGCATTGGATACTGCGCTGATCGCCACCATGAAGTCTGGCAGCGCCAGCGCCAGCTTCACGTCGCGGTACGACAGCCTCGCCCCGGTGGTGAAATCATCGCTAAATTTGCCAATTATTTTACAAAATTCCGTAGGTTTTCTTTGGACAACCATTCCGGCGGCTCAACAAGATGTGCTGAATAAACTGTTTGAGCAGTTTACCGTGGCCAGCTATGTCAATGGATTTTCGGGCTATGGCGGCCAGCAGATTAAAATCCTGCCGGATGAGCGCGATGTTGGCACCAAGAAAGTTGTTGAAACGCAAATCGTCTCAACCGATGGCACGCCACCAACACGGCTTGATTATGTGATGACTGACGGTGATGACGGCTGGCAGGTTACCGATGTGCTGTTGAACGGCACAATTAGCAAAGTTGCTGTGCAATCCTCAGATTTTAGTGCGCTGGTGGTTTCGGGCAATGCAACGCAACTGATTGCGGCTTTGCAGGCTAAAACCGCAGCCCTCTCCGGCGGCGCGTTAAAAAATTAAAATGCATTTTTTTGCCCTGCTGGCTTGGGTTTTTTCCCTCATTGGTATTGCACAACATTATTTTGGTGTGCTGTTGCTTGAGCGCTTTGTTGTTCATAAAAATTCAACATTGCCAAACCCGCCGGCGGTCTCAGTATTAAAGCCATTGTGCGGCGTTG
>JAQNCT010000040.1 GCA_029077825.1 Acidocella sp.
TGTCCGCTTGTTTTGCTTGCTAAATTTAGCAGTCGCGCGAGGCTATGCACATTTCCACTTGAATCAACGATGAGTATAGCCTTCTCACCTTGCCTAATTGCTAGATTTGAAGCCCATAGAGCCTGTTCAAATGATTTTCCGTCATCACTAATCGTCCATGACCTGAAAACAGCCTGTGCCACCTTCTCCTTGCTTATTCCGGTTCTCTCTGCCTGCATACGTTCTTTTGGCGAGGCTACCGGACCTGGATTAATTTCAGATATGGAAACCAAGCTATCAATTAAATCAGGCTGAAAATTCAATATTGCTATGGTATGATGACCAGGGGTTAAATTTTCATCTGTTTCTAATTCCATTATCCGAGCCAATTTTTCAGCTCGTGCATAATCGTGGCTAGGGTTTATTGTCTTTCCCGTTGCTGAAATGTAAAGAGAGTAAATCCTATGTCTGTGTTCTCTGTCGTGTTTTTTGTGAATGACTTCTACAAAAGGTTGATTTTCAAGATTAAACTCAGTTTCAAATTTATTCCAAAAACTTTTCCACTGGTCATTATTCCAGATTTTTGATGGATCGGCATGAATATGGTAAATCGGCTTTTTAGATTTACTTGGCTTGATTAAATTACAGAGTTCAAGGGTCTGTTTTTCAATATTAGTTTCAAATAGATTTCGATTTGAACCAAGTAATGTAATTTCATTTTGCCTTTTTCGATCTGCAAGGTGAAATGCCAGAGCAATCCCGCCCGCTCCTCTAGTCAATCCGATAATCATTAGATACGTCCCAATATTTTATTCATCGCCAAGGCTAGTGCCTTTATTTCAGGGATAAGAATTTCAATGTCTTGGTTCTGCTTTCCAGTAAAGATTCTGATTTTAATCGCACTTTGAACGAGAGCGCCTGAAAGTTCGCCAGTTAACTCCCTTAAATAAACTAATTCTTTCAAATCAAAAGCTGGAGCTTTTGTGCGTTTCTGCTTTCTGCCGGAAGTACCACACAACGAACGAACATATTCGGCAACACTTAAACCATTAAAATCAGCGGTATTCTTGATTTTCACATAATCAGATTGGTCTACCCTAACACATATATTTTTCTTCTTAGCCATATGATATTCCGTCCTGTCAACAATTTGTGCTTTTCTTTTTTGGGGTTCAACAGGGGGTCACCCCTTTGCCAGTTGTTTTTATGTAGCAAAGCGTAATAAAAACATTGCTGGCTAATGAGTTTTATATCTAATTACTTTGCAAGAAAACAAAATTATTTTTAGGACTTAGAAAATCAGTTTGATATTGTAATATAGTGAGCACACCTTTTCCCAAGGTGCGAGTACTTGATGATAATGATTACTTGCGGGCTTCATTCCATTTCAGCCCTATCGTAATCATAAGACTAAATTCCCCATTATAGATTTCTAATCATATATTTTTTTTAATATGCAATCCGAACACTCCTGGGTCTCCCAGAGGGAGACGCCTCCCGTGTTCTCCCTATTAAATTTTTGTTCTGGTTGACTATCTCAATGGTGTCTAATCGTCCCCTTCCCCTAGCGGGTAAGGGCTACTATCTGATATAGCAAACCGTATAATTTGTTGACAAGATTATTTTAGCCAGTCGTGTATGGTTGATTGCGGGATATCAAGCAAGCAAGAGATTTCCCATTTTTTTCTTCCCTGCTCCCATAGCTCTTTTGCTTTTAGCCTAAGATCAGATGATTTACTGATCCGTAATTTAACAGATTTTCTCTGCTGTGACCTGTGCCATTGCGTTTTTCCGCCATCATTCTGACCGAAGTACCTGGCTGTCCAATTAGCTACGCTTTTTGCGATACCCCTAATCTCTGACTCTGAGAGAGGGTCAAGAAAGAAAGAATTTATAGACCTTGCCTGATATAATACTGCCTCGTACCATATTTTTCCTCGGTTTTTTTCGACTGCTGTATAAGACCAAAGCCTCAATTCATCGAACAAAGAACAATTCCTCCCAAGACCTGATTGTTCTGAAATCTTCTTCTTGGCTTTTTTCTTGTGTTTTAATAAGCCCGGTAAGAACTCAGCTAATTCAATCAACTCATATTCGATACCACTAAATTCAACTCGCCAGTTTAAATTGAGAGGATTTTTTGTTATTAGACCGACATATTGTTGATCCGCCGAAAGAATACTGGTCATCTCATCTTGAATTGCAGAAAGAAATTTCAAAGGCTTATAATTTGAAAAAGCATTTTTGTGGATGGGCGTTTTCAATGCATAGACCAGATGCGCTTTACCATTATCTAGATTTCCACATTTCCAAGTTGGTCGGGGAAGTGACCCTTGTTCAGCGATATACCCAGCCTCATGGTCGCAATCAAATATTAGGAATTTAATCGAATTTGGATGATTGAGTTGCAAATACTTCTTTTTAATCGCAAATTTTTTTGAATAAATTTTGAGCCCGTTTGATATATCATCAGCGCAGTATGGCTTTATTGGTAGGTAATTGCTAAAATTTTCTAAATTCATTATCGTCCTTCTATTGAAGCGACCGTTTGAAAATAAAACTCGATTTTTTCTAAAAATCGGTGTAGTTTATTATCAGGTCTGGCAACCAATCGCTTTTATTTTTCTTATAAACCTCTCAATTTCCATTTGAGAGGTTTTTTATTGTGCAGTAATTTGACGAGATTTTCAATAAAATATTTTTAGTATTTAAGCTTATTGAGTTTTTTAATTATATTTTTTTTCTAATAGCGGATTCGCTTACATGCATATATCGGGAAATTAGTGACGGACTTCTATGTCCTGACTGACTCATTATTTCTTGAAGAGTGAGACCAGCATCTGCGTAGTTTGAGACTGCTGTATGTCGTAAATCATGCAATCGAGTAGAATCAAGTCCTGCTCTAAATGCAATTTTTTTGAAAAATTTAGATGCATAGTCCTTACTAAATTTAAAAATTTTTATGTGATCAGCGATTATATCTAAGTCTTCTACTTCTTCATTTTCTTCTGTATATCGCCTTGCTAAGTCTTCTTTGTAGATTTGGATTTGATACGCGAGTTTATCATTCAAGTAGATAATTCTCGAATATCCAGATTTTGATTCCTCAATCTTGATTATATATCCTTCATTTCCTTCCTTTATATCTCCCCATTTTAGACTCAGAATTTCACTCCTGCGCATACCTGTATTAACGGCTAGTTGAAAAAAGAGCATGAATTGACGATAACCTATTAGTTCTTGAATAATCAAATTCGTTTCTTTATCTGTTATCCTTCTTTGTTTACTTGATTTTGGTGGCTCGGGGAGTTTTATATTTTTTACTGGATTTTTTATGTTAAGATTCCAACCTCCCATTTCATATTTATCTCCCGCTACTTTAAAAAGTCCTGAGATAAAAAAAGCATAATTTCTTTTGGTTACATTCGCAGATGGCTTGCCGTTTTTTTGGTTTTTTAGGTTATCAATAAATATTTTTACCTCTAAACTGGTAATTTCCTTTAGTTGCTTACCTCCCAAAGACGTTCCGGATAGATGCTTTATTAAGTTCAACTGGTTTACTGCGCTTTTTTTGCTTGCTGAAACCGTCGCGCCGTAATAGTTCAATGCTTCCTTTAAAGTCCACTCGACACTTGGAACCGATGCGTCAGTTTTTTCAGGGATGGATGACTTTGAATTTCGAGCTACTTTTACAGTAGCCGGGTCAAAGTCTAGACCATCTGCAAGTGCCTTCTCAATCTCAGCTCTGGCTCTTAACGCCCACTTCTCAGCGAGCAAACGGCTATCGAATGTAGACGACACACTAGCCCCTCTATATCGTACTGTGGCGGTGTGCCGTTTACCTCTTTTCATGAATGTCGTAGCCATGTTTACAAAACCTTTTTCAACAACAATATGACAACAAACTACCTCTTGGTGTAAAGAAAATCTAGGAATTTGCTTATTTACTTTATTTTTTGTAAACCGAAGGTCGCGGGTTCAAATCCTGCATCCGGCACCATCCGTTTCGGGGTTCCATGATTATTTCCGCACCACGGCTATTTGTTGATGGTGCCTTCACCGGCCCCGGCGCCGTAGCCCTGGCGGATGGCGTGATCACCCACGTATATGCGGAGATTCCAGACCATGTGGATATTGCGCTTAACCACGGGTTTCTCAGCCCCGGGCTGATTGATTTGCATAATAACGGCGCTTTCGGGGTGGATTTTGCCAGCGCCAGCCCCGCGCAATGGGACAATGTGATCGCGCAGCTTACCGCCCACGGTGTAACCTCAGTGTTGCCCACCATCATCACCGCCCCCTTGAACAGCCTGCATGAATCCGCCGGGCGCGTGGCTGCTGCCATGGCCACGCATGGCGGTATTTTGGGCGTGCATATTGAAGGGCCGTTTCTTGCCGCCGCCAAACGCGGTGCCCACCGGGCAAACTGGCTGCTCCCCCCGGATGCGGCAGCGCTGCTGGGCTGTCCGGCACTGAGGCTAGTAACATTGGCACCGGAACTGCCCGGCGCCGTGCAGGCAATTGCCCAGTTTGTCGCCGCCGGAGTGGCGGTTTCGCTTGGCCATACCCAGGCCAACGCCGCCCACATGCAGGCCGCAGCAGCGGCTGGGGCCACAATGGTAACCCATGTATTCAACGCACAATCACCACTTCACCACCGCGAACCTGGGGCGCCGGGCATCGCCCTCACCGATGAGCGCTTATGGCCCTGCTTAATCGCCGATGGGCTGCATGTGGACCCTGCCATTTTGCGGCTTGCCTTTGCCGCCTGCCCCCGGGCGGTGGCGGTGACTGATTCGATCCTGATTGCCGGGTTGGAAGTTGGTGCTGCGGGTGAATTTGGTGGCGCGCGCGCTTATCTCAGCGCTGAGGGTCTGGGCCGCCGCAATGATGGCACCATCGCCGGGGCGGGTATCATACTTGATGAAGGCGTGCGCCGGCTAATCGCCGCTGGCATCTCCCCCGCAACCGCCCTGGCCGGTGCCACCACCCGCCCCGCCGCCGCACTTGGCCTAACTGACCGTGGCGCGCTGAAGGCCGGGCAGCGGGCTGATATTATCTGGTGGGATGAAACATTTAACATCCAGCGCGTCTGGCAGGCTGGAATCCCCGCTGGGGCTGCCACAGCCACCGCGCACCAACCACGCGGTACTGCAAGCGGTACGGAGAGCGTGCGCACCGTGCTGATGGGGCTGGAAACCCGGCCTGTTCTAGAGATTGTGCGAACATTCCTGGGCCAGGAGCGCGCCGCCCAAATTGCGCTAGGGTTCGCGGCCCCCAAACTCGCTGAACTGGCCGAAGCCACCGCCGCCAAACTGGCTACCGGCGGGCGGCTGTTTTACGCCGGTGCAGGAACCTCTGGCCGCCTGGCCTTGCTTGATGCGGTGGAATGTGGCCCCACTTTTAACGTGGCCGAGGGGTTGATCATCCCGCTGCTGGCCGGCGGGGAGACGGCATTTTTGCACGCGGTTGAAGGTGCTGAGGATGATGGTGCTGCTGCCATTACTGCACTGACCGCCCAGAATTTCTCCGCCGCTGATACGCTCATCGGCATCGCCGCCTCGGGTACCACGCCGTTCACCTTAGCGGCCATTGAACATGCCAAAGCGCTGGGCGGCCTTACCGGCGCGATTGTAAACAATGTCGGCACGCCAATTGCCGCCGCGGCGCGGATTGCGGTTGAAATTAACACCGGGGCTGAAATTATCGCGGGCTCCACGCGGCTTTCCGCCGGCACCACCCAAAAAATCGCGCTGAATATTTTATCCTCAACCATCATGATCAAGCTCGGCAAAACCCATGGCCCCTACATGGTTGATGTGCGCGCTACCAACGAGAAATTGCGCCGCCGCGCCGTGCGGATCACGGCAGCAATTACCGGCGTTTCAGAAGCAACCGCCGCCGCTGCGCTCATAACCTGCGGCTATGAGGTAAAAGCCGCACTCCAGATGTTAAAGCAACCCTAACCGGCTTGCCCTCTCCGCCAAGGTGCGCTTCTCTGTGGGTATTATTTTCAACGGAGAAGAAACATGGGGCAAAGGCTTTCGGGCAAAACCGCTATCATCACCGGCGGGGCCAGTGGCTGCGGGGCTGCTGCTGTGCGATTGTTTTTAGCTGAAGGCGCGAAGGTCGGCTTTATCGACCGTAACGCCGAGCTAGGTCTCGCCTTAGCCGCTGAGCTTAACATCACCTTCGCGCAGGCTGACGTTGCCGACGCCGGGCAAGTCAGCGCCGCCGTTGCCAAACTGCAAGCCGCCAACGGCCCTGCCGATGTGCTGTTTAATCATGCTGGCACCATCATCATCAAACCATTCCTAGACTGCACTGAAGCGGATTGGGACTGGCTGATGGCGGTGAATGTAAAATCAATGTTCCTGGTCACCAAAGCTGTGCTGCCGGGCATGCTGGCACGTGGCGGCGGCGCGATTGTGTGCACCGCGTCCATCTCAGCCTCCGCTGCCACGCCGATGGAAGTGATTTATAACACCTCCAAAGCCGCCTGCCTGATGTTTGCGCGCTCGATCGCGGTGGAATTTCGCGATAAAAATATCCGCTGTAACGCTCTCTCACCCGGCTTTATTGCCACCCCGCATGGGCTGGCTGAAGTAAAACAACTGCAAGCCTTAGGGATTGACGCTTCACCCGAGGGGATCGCCGTTCAACAAGGGCGCATGTGCAAGCCCGAGGAAGTTGCCAACGCGGCCTTGTTCCTGGCCTCTGATGACGCAAGCTTCATTAACGGCACTGAATTATTGGTGGATAACGGCTTTACCGCTGTCTAGGTTTTAAGCGTGTGGCGTTTAAGTTTGGGCCAGTAACGCCCGCACGGTGTCAGCATCCGGCGCTTCCAGCGCGCGCGCCGCCAGTTGCAGACAGTATTTTGAGCTAACCGCGCGGATCGCGCGCTTCACCCGTGGCACCGCCAGCCCATGCATGGAAAACTGCCGGATACCCAGGCCAAACAGCAGCGGTGTTGCCTCTGGCCGGCTGGCCAGCTCGCCGCACAGTGAGACCGGAATTTTAGCTGCGGCAGCAGCCACCACAGTCTCATAGATCAACCGCAAAATGGTGGGTTCTAGCGGGTCATATAACTTACTACCCACCGGCAGGCTGCGGTCAGCAGCTAAGGTGTACATGGTCAGGTCATTGGTGCCGATGGCAAAAAAATCCGCATGTTTGGCCAAATGTCGGGCACTTAGCGCGGCGGCGGGCGTTTCGATCATAATGCCAAGCGGCGGCCTAGTTTCCATCATCCGGACGTTGCGGCGTTTCAGCCGCCGCCACACCCGGTCATAAATCTCCCAGGCGGCGATAATTTCTGAACGAAACCCTACCATCGGCAACATTATGCGCACCCGCCCAGCTACCGAGGCGCGCAAAATGGCAGCCAGCTGGGCCTCAAACAAATCAGGGTGGCGCAATAATAAACGAATACCACGCAAGCCCAAAGCCGGGTTCGCCTCAGCAGTGTCGGGCGTGTAATCGGCCAGCGCCTCAACTTCCTTATCAGAGCCCCAGTCCAGCACGCGGATGGTTACCGGGTCACCGTCCATCGCTTCAATGATGTCGCGGTAAATCTGCGTCTGGGTGTCTTCATCGGGCAGCGTTTCGCGGTTCATGAAAATAAATTCGCTGCGCAGCAACCCAATGCCGTGCGCGCCGGATTCCGCGATCATCGGCACCTCGAACGGCAGCTCCAAATTCGCCTGCAAATCCACTGCCACATGGTCGGTGGTTTCAGCCGGGGCTTTTTGCAGCCGCGCCAGCGCCCGCAATGAGCGCGCCCGCGCCGCCAGCTTGGCCTGTGCTGCCGCCAGGCTGCGGGCGGTAGGGTTGAGAATAATCTCACCCGCCTCACCATCAATAATCGCCAGCATCCCGGGCCGGGCGGCCTCTAGCACGCCAGTGGCGCCCAGCACGGCGGGCAGCCCCAGCGCACGCAGCATAACCGCCGTGTGGCCATCAGCCCCGCCCTCAGCGGTAATAATGCCGGCAAAATTGGTAGGCTGGATCAACGCGGCATCCGCCGGGCGCAATGATTCCGCTGCCAAAATAGTGCCCGGCTTAAGTTCGGTAAAGTTGCGAAACGGCAAACGCGTGAGGTTGCGCAGCACCCGCCGGGCAATCTCGCGCACTTCCTCGGCGCGGCGCTGGCGCCCCACTTTGTCAGAGCCGGTGAGTGCCAAAATCGCTTCAGCCTGAGTCTCAGCCTCATCCATCACCGCCGCTTCGGGTGCCAGCAGTGAATCGCTAATGCGCAACCGCGCCCCGCGAATCAGCCGCGAATTGCCCAGCATATGCAAATAAGCATCAATCAGCGGGTCAATTTCGGTCTGGCTCTGCGCGGGCAGGCTGGCCAGCTTGGTTTTCAGCTTGATCAATTGCTTGCGTGAGAGCGAGATTGCATCTTCCAGCCGCGCGGTTTCCGCCGCGATGTCAGCGGCAGCAATTTTTTTATGCTGAAAGTTTAATACCGGCTCAGCAGCCTCATACACCGGCCCAATACCGATCCCGGGCGAAATAGGGTGCCCTGAAAACCGCATCTCGCGGCGGCGGGTGGGCCCGGCGTCAATCAGTTTCATGAAAGCCAGCCTCGATCAACGCGGCAATGGCATCCAGAGCTTCCTTGGCATCGAAGCCTTCGGCACTGAGTGTCACGGTGCTGCCAGGGGCAGCGCCAAGCATCATCAGGCCCATAATCGAGCGGGCGGAAACCATCTGCCCATCTTTTGTCACATCCACAGCAGCCGAAAACCGCTCCGCCAATGTCACCAGCTTGGCCGCAGCGCGCGCATGCAGGCCACGGCGGTTGATAATTCCAACATCGCGGGTGATGACAGCGCTGTTATCGCTCATCATTTGCCTTACTCGGCAGCACGGCAGGTGCCGTTTTGCGCCAGTGCCGCCTGCTGAATCTCATGCCCGGAGGTAATGTATTTGCGGCCCGCCAGCTCGGCGCATTGTACCGATTCCGCCAACCCCTGAGAGCCGCGCACCTTGGCGAGCTTTACCAGCATGGGCAGGTTCACCCCGCCGATAACCTCCACATCCGGCTGGTTGAGCATCGACATGGCCAGATTGCTTGGCGTGCCACCAAACATATCAGTGAGCAGGATCACCCCGTCGCCGGAGTTCACCTCCGCCATCCGGGCCGCGATCTCGGCACGCTGGCCTTCGATTTCGGCGTCTGATTCAATACACACCGTGGCGAGTGCGGCTTGCTTGCCCACCACATGTTCCATCGCATCGCGCAGGGCATTCGCCAGTGCGCCGTGCGTTACCAGCACCATGCCGATCATTCTATTGGTCCGCTCATCGGCTCAGTGTGGTCCTCGTAAAATGTTTACCCAACTATGTTTCGTTCCATTTTGGCTGCTCCCGATGGGTTACAGCCACTTGCCACCCTGCGGCGCTTAATTTTGCCGCCAGCCTTTCCACAAGGTGAACTGAGCGATGCTGCCCACCCGTACAACCAATCGCGATCGTTGCATATTTCTTTCCTTCCTGCACGAAGCGCGGCAATAAAAATTCCAACAACTGTGATATTTGGGCAAAATATGGCGCACTGCCCGGGTCGGCTTCAATGTAGCTGGCCACCGCCTGGCTCAACCCGCTTTGCTTACATAACGCGCCATCATAGTGCGGATTGCGTAAAAACCGTGCATCAAACACTATGTCGGCCTCGCGTGGCAGACCAGCCGGGTATGCAAATGACACCAGCGACACCGCCATCCCTGGTGATTCCGCGCCGAAACGCTGCTCGATCAAGGTCCGCAGCCCGTGTAACGGCAAGGTTGAGGTGTCGATCACGACGTCGGCCGCCCGCCGTAACGGGTCAGTCAGGCCACGTTCTAGGGCGATACCATCCGCCACTTGGCCGGTTTGCGCCAACGGGTGCCGATGGCGGGTTTCCGTATAGCGGCGCAACAAAAACTCATCCCCGGCGGTGGCATAGACCAGTTGCGGCACCAATTGCGGGTTGAGCCGCAAGCGCTCCAGAGTTTGCAACACCAACGCCGCGTCAAACCCACGCGAGCGGGCATCCACCCCGATGGCGATATTGCGCTCACCGCCCACAACCAATGTTTCGAGTGAGGGCAGCGGCGGGTTGTCCATGGTTTCAAAGCCAAGGTCTTCGAGGGCGCGCAACATTGAGTTTTTGCCAGCGCCAGACAAACCCGTGACCAACACCACGCTTAGTTTACGGCAGCTCTCGCTCATGCGGTAAAAACCCCGGCTATTTGTGCCACCCGCCCGCAGGCGCCAGCCAGTGCCAACGCCAGCCGGGCCGGTGCTGAGGGTTGGGCGGGGTCAAGCGTGATCATCGGGAGCTTTAAAATATCATGAAATTGCGGCTCGGGCAGGCGGATGGTCTGAACCCCCAGTTGTACCACCAGCCGCAGCGGCGCCTTGGCAAGGTAGGGCTGTTTGAACAGGCCAAGACCGCGCACCTCCAGCACCCCCGCCAAAGCCGCCGGTGCACAGGCGATGCCATTTTCAATAATTACCTGATCATCAGCCACCAACTGCCAGCCATGATCCATCAACCGGAGCAAAAGATCAGACTTACCACAGCCCGGCGCGCCCAGCAGCAGCACCGAATCATATCCATCTGGCCCTAATTGTGCCGCGCAAGAGGCGTGCAAACGCATGATAGTCTGTTTGTGGCAAGTTTTGGGCAGGCAGGGAAGGGGGGGCTTACGGCGAGCCAGTCTCCTTGCGCAGTACATCCAGCGCCAGCAGTTTTCCATCCCGCTCAAAATGCCAATAGGTCCAGCCGTTGCACGATGGCGCGTTTTGTACCGCCGCACCTACCTGATGGATTGACCCGCGATGCCGCCCAGACAGCAGCATCCCCTCAGCTGTTACCTCGGCGGCCACTTTGCGCTGGCGGTCAGTCAGTTTCGTGCCCGCCGGCAGCGTGCCGTTTTCAACAAAGCTGCCAAAGGGGATGCGTGGGGTTTCGCGCCCTGTCAGCGGGGCGGTGATGACATGCGCGGGTGCGGCGTGTTCGGTCTGCAACCGTCCCCAGGCTGCTTCCACATAGGCCGGGTGCCGCTCGATGCCGATGAAATGCCGGTGCAGTCGCTTGGCCACCGCCGCCGTGGTGCCGGTGCCCAAAAACGGGTCAAGAATAACATCCCCCGGTGAGGTAGCGGCCATAATCACCCGGTGCAGCAGGGCCTCGGGCTTCTGGGTGGGGTGCAGCTTCAGCCCATGGGCGTTGCGCAGCCGCTCTGGCCCGGTGCATAGCGGCATTGTCCAGTCACTGCGCATTTGCAAATCATCATTTAATGACTTCATCGCCTGATAATTGAATTTATAGCGCGATTCCTGCCCTCTGGCCGCCCAGATCATGGTTTCATGCGCGTTGGTGAAGCGTCGGCCCCGGAAGTTGGGCATCGGGTTGGATTTGCGCCAGATTACATCATTCAGGATCCAGAACCCCATATCCTGCAAAATACTGCCGATGCGGAATATGTTATGGTAGCTGCCAATCACCCATAACGTACCATCCTTGCGCAACACGCGCCTGCACTCACCCAGCCAGTCGCGGGTAAAGGCATCATAGGCGGCAAAATCAGTAAAACGGTCCCAATCCTCATCCACACCGTCAACCAGGCTGTCATCGGGGCGGCGCAACTCACCGCGCAGTTGCAAATTATAGGGTGGGTCCGCGAACACGCAGTTTACCGAGGCATCCGGCAACATGCGCAGCATCTGCCCGGCGTCGCCCAGTAAAATTTGGTCCAGCGGCAATTCGCGGAAGCTTTCCACGTGCAAGATATAGCCTCAAAATAAAGATACCGTAACGTGACGAACCCGGCGTAGCCGCGTCAACCACCCACACCGGCATATTTGGTTCAAATTTAATGTGTTATTCAATTTAGTTGAGTCCTTGCAGCAATGGTCCGAACCCGGCGCGATGATGCGCGGTTGCGCCCAGCCTGATAATGGCGGCCCGGTGGCTGGGTGCGGCGTAACCAGCATTACTGGCCCACCCATAGCCGGGGTAACGGGTATCCAGCCGCTGCATCAGCCCATCGCGCAGCACCTTGGCGGCAATTGAAGCGGCGGCGATCGACAGGCTGATGCCATCACCCCCCACCAAGGCGGTGCAGGGAATGGCGCCACCTGGCAGCTTATTGCCATCCACCAACACATGGTCAGGTGCCCGTGGCAGCCGGGCAATGGCCCGGCGCATTGCCAGCAAGCTGGCCTGCAATATGTTCAGCCGGGCAATTTCATTCACTGAGGCCGCCGCCAGCGCAATCTCAGCACCATGCGCATACAGCCCCGCCAGCACCGCCAGCCGCCGCGTGGCGCTGAGCTTTTTGGAATCATCAATCATCGCCAGCAGCGCTTGCGGCAGCCCCGGCGGCAACAGGGCCGCCGCCGCCACCACCGGCCCGGCCAGCGGGCCGCGCCCAACTTCATCCACCCCGGCGACCAGCCCGCCCACCCGCAACTCTTGTGAAAAATCCGGCATTATCCACATCATAGTTGGCTTTACCGGATTCGCTATTTGACTCTGGCCTGGGCTTGGCGTTTCCCTGTTATTATTATTTTCTCGGATGAGTTTTGACCATTATGCATAGTTTTCTGGTGAAATGTGACGAAGCCCTGGCCGAGATTACCGCGCAAGGCCGCTACCGCCGGTTTGTAGCGCTGGAAAAGCTGGTTGATCGCTTCCCTTACTACCAGGTTACCATGGAAGGCCGCACGCGCGACATTCTGGTCTGGTCCACCAATGACTATCTCGCCATGGGCACTGACCCGGTGGTGATTGAAGCCTCAATTGATGCTGCACGCCGCATGGGTGCAGGTGCTGGCGGCACCCGCAACATCGCCGGCTCCTCGCCGCTGCATGTGGCGCTTGAGGAAGAGCTGGCGGATTTGCACGGCAAGGACGCCGCACTGCTTTTCACCTCTGGCTATGTCTCAAACCAGGCGTCCTTGGGCGCTATTTTGAAATCCCTGCCGAATTGGCAGGTGTTCTCTGATGCCAAAAACCATAATTCAATGATCGTGGGCATCAGAGACGCGCGTGAGGCCACCGTGCATGTGTTCAAGCATAATGACATGGTGGATTTGGAACGCCTGCTGGCAGCCGCCCCGCCCGATGCCCCTAAGCTGATCGCGTTTGAGAGCGTGTATTCAATGGATGCCGACATCGCCCCGATGCACGCCATCTGCGATTTGGCTGATAAATACAACGCCATTACCTACCTTGATGAGGTGCACGCCGTGGGCATGTACGGCCCGCACGGCGGCGGCGTTTCTGAACGTGATGGTGTTGCCAGCCGCGTTACCATTATTGAAGGCACGCTGGCCAAAGCCTATGGCTGCCACGGCGGCTATATTACCGGTGACTTCAAGGTGCTGGATTATATCCGCTCCGTGGCGGCCGGCTTTATTTTCACCACGGCCTTGCCGCCCCCCACCGTAGCAGCGGCACTTGCCAGCGTGCGGGCTCTGAAGTCTGACCACGCAAAGCGCGCGCTTTTATTTAACCGCGCCGCGACGCTGAAAGCCAAATTCACCGCTGCCGGCCTGCCGGTAATGCCAAGCGAGAGCCACATCATTCCGCTGTTTATCGGCAACGCCGCCAAGGCCACCGAGGTTAGCATGCGGCTGATCCGTGAATACGGCATGTATGCCACGCCGATCAACTACCCCACGGTTCCGCATGGTGCTGAGCGCTTACGCTTTACGCCCGGGCCAAAACACACTGACACGATGATGGATGAATTGGTGCAAGCACTGCAGACCATATTGCTGCCGGCGAAAGTCACCAGCGCTTAACTTGCAGCCTGCCCCTCGCTTCGATATAGCAACCGCACGTCACAACGGCGCCGTCCTAGCTCAGTTGGTAGAGCAACTGATTCGTAATCAGTAGGTCGCCGGTTCGATTCCGGCGGACGGCACCATTTGCGCATAAAAAAACCCGCCTCACAGCATGAGGCGGGTTTTTTTATTTACGGAATCTTCAGCCCTTTTGCGGTGTTTCCACCAGCGCCCGGATTACGGTGTCAGCATCCGGCAGGCCGGTTTGTGGCAGCTTCTGCGCGGTTTGATACTTCACCAGCGCGGCTTTCACATTATCATTGAACTTGCCGTCGGCATCAGCACTCTTCAGCAATTTCTGCGCAACCAGCGCCTTCTCAAGCGACAACAATGTGGCTGCCCGCAGCACCGTGGATTGCGTACCCACCGTGACTTTCACTTCCGGTGATTCCACTGGCAGCTTGGCTTTTTCCAGTGAGGTGAAGATGGCGGAAACCACGGTTTCAACGCGCGCGGTTGGATTTTTGGAGCAGACGCCAATCACCATGTTCACCAACGGCGCATCATCTTGCACCGGGGTGGCATCATAGGTGGCTGCATCCGTCCGGTTCAGCGCGGTAACATACCCCAGCATCCAGGAGGCTAGGGTGCTGCGTACGGCGGCTTCGCTGGTGGCCTTGGTCTGTGGGTCCACCTGGGTCATGGCGTTTGCCATCTCAGCGCAGGAGAGCGCGCCAACGCCGTGCACGGCGAACGAATGCTTGGTATCAGCCGCCACTGCCGGACGGGCACCAGCTGACAATACACCGGCTGCAACCATCAAAGCCGCTCCGAAATAAACTGTTCTCATAATCAATTAACTCCTGTTTTGATCAGCCAAATTTTTGCACCCGGCCCATAGCATTGTCACATGAAAAAGGGGAGAGCCAAGGCTCTCCCCCGTTTCGACTTAAGTGCTGTCGCCGTCTTACTTGATGACGTTGACCGCGTTGTTGCCAGTCGCAATCGCGCTGACAGTGTTGTTGGCAACGCCCAGGGTCGATCCATTGACGCCCGGTGTTCCGACGGTGTTGCCGAAGCTCAGACCAATCGCCGAAGCGGTGACCGCACCCGCGTTGGTTTGCGAGTTTTGCAGCCCAACCGTAGCATTGCCGGAGTTCAGCGCAGACACGTTTAAAGTGTTGGTAGCGTTGTTGCCATAAGCCGTGACACCCACCGTGTTAAACGAGACATTAAGCGTGGTGGCTGACACCGGCGCCGTTGCACCACCGCCGTTTAGAGCAATCGTGTAATTGCTGACCGGGCTCGTGGCACTGGCGGTGACGTTGCCCGTGTTATTCTGCGCGTTAAGCACTGCGAAGGTGGCATTCGCCGCCGTCAGGCTGGTGGTCGCATTGTTAGTCTGGGCACCGTAAGACGCCGTGGTCGTGGCGTTCAAGGCGTTGCTGGCGTTGTTGCCAATGGCCGTCACATACATGTTGTTGCTGGCAACATCGATGGTCGCGTTGCTTGCTGCCCCATTCACCGCACCGGTACCCGATGGTGCAACACCACCGTTGAGAGCGAAGGTGATATTGGCAATTCCGCTAGCGTTCACGCCGTCGTTGTTGGTCTGGCTGCTGGTCACCGCCGCGGTGGCGGTGTTGTTTGCAGCCGTCATGTTCAACGTATTGATGGCATAGTTGGCGAAGGCTTGCGCCTGCGTCAGGTTACCACTCAGCAATGCGGCGCTGCTCACGAGACCAGTGCTATTCACACCGCTATCCGAGTTGCCAACCGTGCTGGTGGCGCTGGCGGAAATCGTCCCGCCATCAGGGCTCGCAACAACCTGGAAGTTGGCCAGTGCGTAGTTGGCGGTGGAAGTCGGCGAGGCGCCAACCGTCGACGCCGTGGAGGCTGTGCCATTCGCCGGGGCGGCTGCCTCGGTGAGAACGTTCGTTGCCGCAACTGACAGCGTGTTCACCCCATAATTGCCCAGAGCCACGGCAATGCTGGAATTGTTTGTCAGGTTAAGCGAGGAGTTGCTGGCTGCACCCTGTGCCTGCGCGGTTTCAGTCGAAGTTGCACTGACTGCGTTGCCGACGACGTTGACAAGCTGATCGGAGATCAGCGCGCCAGTCGGTGCCACGTTACCAGTTGTGCCGGCATTGGTGGCAGCGATACTGAGCGTGTCAGTCGCAGTATTGGCGTATGAGATCGCCTCAACCTTGTTGCCTGTCACATTCAGTGTCGAGTTGGTG
This sequence comes from Acidocella sp., assembly GCA_029077825.1. Classification (GTDB taxonomy): domain Bacteria; phylum Pseudomonadota; class Alphaproteobacteria; order Acetobacterales; family Acetobacteraceae; genus Acidocella. The sequence goes on from JAQNCT010000040.1 coordinate 16,008, forward strand.
ACGGCTGAAGCGTTGGTCAGGTCGCTCGGAGCCGGGTTGACCGCGAATACACCAGAAGCCGTTGATGTCACGCTGTTGGTAACCGCCTGCAAGTTAGACAGCGCATAGGTAGCCGAAGCCGTACTGGTCAGCCCGGTGAACGCTACTGAGGCCGAACCATTGCCCGGGGTGGTCCCGGCCAGATTGTCGGTTGCGTTGGTGGTGTTGGTTACGCTGCTGGTGTTGGTTGCCGTGTTGCCGTTGGCGAAGGCGAAAACATCATTGACTGCCACATTAACAGTTGATTGGTTGATCGCCGCCGTCGCGCCGTTAGCCGCCCCGTTCAAACCAAACAGTACGGAACCAACCGCAGCCGCCTGGGTTACACCAGTATCACCCTGAAGGTTTGTCAAAGCGCTGGTCGCTGAAAGGTCAGTTGCCGCCAGCGTTAAGCTGTTGGTAGCAACATTGCCATTCACCGTTGCGTTGGTGGTGTTGTTATCCAGGCTCGCTGTACTGTTCTGCAGGCCAGTCGAGGTCGGGAACGTTGTCACCCCCGGGATGTCGGTGTTTTGGATAACCGTCACGGCGCCAGCCTGTGACCCGCCGGAGGCATTCTGGGCATTCGCCAGCGAGTAATCAGCTGTCGAAGTCAGCAGGTTGCCAGTCGCCACCACCGAAGCCGAAGCGTTGGTTGGGGTGGTGTTAGCCGAGGTCAGGTTGGCGGCGCTGGCGGACAGGCTGTTGGAAGCAGTGTTCACCGTTGCCGTGGCGTTGTTCTGGTTGCCGGTCATGTTCAGGTACGAGTTATTTATCGCACCTTGCGCTGTCACAATCTGGCCATCGGTAGCCGGAGCATTACTTGTGGACCCAGAATTCGCCGAGACCAGGCCGCCGATGTCCGTCTGAGTCGAGACCACCGCCCCGGTCGGCGCTGTGCCGCCGTTGGTGCCTGTGGCGGCGAGTGACAGCGTGGTGGTGCCGTCATTGCCGGTGGCTGAGGTGGTTTGGATGTTGTTGTTCAGGTTCAGCGTGGAATTGTTAATGACAACATCGGTCGCTGCGATCGGGTTGATTGCCGCTTCCGAGTAAGATTGTGCTGACACCGCCGCTGAGACCGTTTGCACGTTCGAAGCCGCATAGTCAGCCAGCGCCGTGGTGGTGGTGAGCGCAACATTGGCGTTCGCCGTACCGGCCGGCACGTTTGCCCCGCCGTTTACCGTGTTAGCGGTGATGCTGGTGCTGTTGGCCGCTACGTTGCCCTCAGACTTGGCGGTGAACAGGTTGCCATTCACGTTCAACTGGCTGCCAGTAATGTTGCCCGCCACCGTGATGATCGCGGAAGGCGAAGCGGTAGCTGCCAGCGTGGTTGTGGTTACCGGGAAACTGAAGGTCGTTGTCAATCCACCTGTTTGTGTCGAGGATGACACCAGGGTCGTTGGGGTACCACCAGCAGCCGATATCAAAGCCGCAAGATCAGGTGAAGTGTAGTTACCGGTAGCGACCGTGAATGAATATTTACCAGCGTTAAGCACGGGAGCTGAAGCCCCGCCGCCAAACAAATTAGCGAAACCTTGTGCGCCCGCTAATGTTGTACCGCTCGGCAAGGTGAACGTTACGGAACCACCAGTAACCTGCACATCGCCGGTTCCTGCAGTAGCAGACAAAGTAATTGCTGCTCCACCACCGCCGGCATTGTCGCTAATATTCACATTCCCATTAAAGGTTTGAGTCGTGGTAGTCGTCCCGCCAGCCGAGCCAGGCGAACCAAGCACGGTCGCAACCGCTGCCGTGTCGTTCTGGTAGTTTTGCACCCCAGCCGAGGTGTTCAGCGTGTTCACCACACTCGCCGGTGCGCCGAAGGTCAACGCGTTGGTGGCGGTATTGCTGTCAGCCGTGGCGATGAAGCTGTTGCTGCTGGTGCTCAGGTTGGTGTTGACGATTGCGCCGCCAACGTTGGTGAGCGCTTCAACCGGGGCAGTTGTGACAACGCCCTGTGAGGCATTCACAATCGCGCCGCCATTTTGGATGTTCTGCACAGTGAACGCATAAGGCGTTGTCACCGCCGTGCCACTCACAAACTGTCCGGTTGTGTCTGGCGCTGTGGTGGTGTCCGTGATGACCCCGCCATTCACGGCCAGCGTGTTGCCGGTACCAACCGTTTCATTACCAACCGCGGTGGTCAGAACTGAGTTGCCGTTGGTGTTCAGCGACGAACCCGTCACCAAGCCAGTACCAGGCGCGGTGGTCAGGAAGGTCGCAGCACCGGTCCCGCCGTCACCAGCCGTGGCAGTGATGGTAGGGGTGGTGCTGACGTTGGTGGTGGTCTGCACGTTGGTCACATCAGCCACCGCGACATTACCGCCAGTCATAGCGTTCATTGTCACGCTGCCAGCATTGCTCACCTGGTTGCCGTAGGCATTGGCTTCCAGCGTATTGCCCGATGTATTGGCGGTAACCGAGGTCAACGTCGGGTTGGAGGTGGTGTTACCGAGCTGAACCTTAAACTGGTCATTTGTTGCTGAGGCCCCCGAGGTACCGCTGCTTGTTTGGGTGCTGAGCAGGCCAAGCTGTGCGTTAACCGCCGCACCCACGCCACTAAGCGGCGAGGTGGAAGCGGCCGCGGTACCCGTATCGGTCAAAGTCAGGGTATTGGTTGAAGCCGTCAGGCTGTTGGCTGCCGCATTGTTCGCGCTCAAAGCAAACAACACATTGCCGTTTGAGGGGACAATGGCACCCGTGCCGACGGTGACGGTGTCATTGGAAAGGCTGGTGCCCGCAGCATTTTTTGCATCAACCAATGCATAGGGTTGTGCCGCGCTGATGCTGGCGTTGGTGCCGCCGCTGTTGCTTTGGCTGTTCAACACGCCAGCGGTGTCAGACAGCGTGGTGCTGCCTGAAACTGAAAGCGCGTTGGTTGCCTGGTTGCCTAGTGACTGTGCGGCTATCGCGTCCAACGTCGCCGGGCCGCTCACCGTAAAGGATGAATTGCTAACAGCACCGGAGGCATTGGCGAAGGTTTGGAAGTTGGTATCGATGTTGTTGGCTACGGTTGGCCCCGCTGATGACTGCACGCTTGCCAGCGCCAGATCAACGCCCACACTGTTGGCGGCCAGAGTGTTGTTCAACGTGGTAGCGCCGGCCACGTTTGAGACCTGCCCACCCGCAACCGTCATTTGATTGTTGGCGCTGTTGGCCGTGGCCAACGCATCAACCACCGAGCCACCGATTAAGCCGGACGTGTTGGTGATGCCAGAAGCGTTGCCCGCAGTGAGGTAAACATTGTTGCCGCTGGCATTTGCCGTTACGCCGCCGCCAGCAAGCTGGTTCTGGTCGCTCAGCAGGCCAGAAGAGCCGGTCAGGCCTGTGCTGGCGGTTTCACTAATAATGTTGCTGCCAGAGTTACCGGTTGCTTGCGAGACCATTTGAGTATTGGTGACCGCTATGCTGCCTTTTGAGATTGCGCCGGTTGCCGTATTAACATTGGACAGATACGCTTCTACATAGTTATTTCCGAGGTTTGACGTAGCAGCAGCGCTGATTGTTTGCTGGCTATTCAACGTTACGCCGGCAGTATCAGTAGCTGATCCCGCCAATGATGGTGATAGAGCGGCCTGCCCTGATACACCTGCGGCGATGCTGCTGGCTGCCAAATTCACACCGTTGCTGGTGCTGTTGCCTGTGGCACTGGCGCTGGTGTGATTGCCCGCCATGGTGATAGTATCAGTGTTAAGATTTGTCGCGTTGGTCAGGGCCTGTATGGTGCCAATGACATAGTTATTATAATTGTTCGCCGTTGTGGTCCCAGCGGCGTTCTGGCCGTTCAACACACCAACCGAGCCAGTGACTTGGCTGGCAGTGACACCAATATTGCTGCTTGCCGAATTATTGCTGGCGGTTGATGTGAACGCGCTGTTGTTGAGGTTAACTGTGTTAGTGCCGCCGCCGTTATCAACCAGATAGGTATTCATAGTGCTAGCGGTTGTGTTGGAAGCCACAGTTGCCGAGCTGTTTTGCTGGTTGTTGAGCGACAGCCCAGCCGTAACTGTGTTGGCGGTGCCAGCGGGGGTCGCGGTAGAGGTGCCACCAGCCGCCACACCTGCGGCACCGGCATTTACCGTGCTGGCCGCCAGAGTGATGCCATTGGTAGCAAAATCAGCACCCGCCACTGAAGATACCGTGTTGCTAAGCATATTGATGGTTGTGCCACTGCCACCCAAATTGCCAGTGCCACCCTCAACGGTAGCTTTGACAAAATTATTTGAAGTGGTGGCGGTGAAGGAGGAAGCGGCGTCGGCGGT
>JAQNCT010000041.1 GCA_029077825.1 Acidocella sp.
ACTTCAATCGCTGAAATATCGGCTTCCTTGCAGACCCGCATAATCTCCTTGCTGACTTCCTCGATAACATCAGCGCCCTGACCCCGTAAAAAATTTAACCGGGCCTGGATCGTATCAAACGCTTCGGCATCCAATTCAGCAAACGACCTTGTCTGCAACTCGGTCTTCACCGATTCCATGCCGATACGCTCAGCCAGCGGCGCATAAATCTCCATCGTCTCACGGGCAATGCGCTGGCGGCGCTCAGGCTTTGCCACGTTGCCGATAGTGCGCATATTATGTAACCGGTCCGCGAGCTTGACGATCAGCACGCGAATATCCTTGCTCATGGCAAGCACCAGCTTGCGGAAATTCTCCGCCTGCTTTGTCCGGTCAGACTGCAATTCTAGCCTGGTCAGCTTGGTCACCCCATCCACCAGACCAGCCACTTCGGTGCCAAAGCGCTTTTGCACCGAAGCCAGCGTGACCGAAGTGTCCTCGATCACGTCGTGAAGCAAAGCCGTGATAATGGAGGCGGAATCCAGCCGGTAGGCTGCCAGAATGGTCGCAACTGCCAGCGGGTGGGTAATATAAGGCTCACCATTATCGCGTTTTTGCCCGGCGTGCGCGGCAAACGCGATACCATAGGCAGCATCTACTGACGCCGGGTCAGCCTTATTGTCGTAGGCGGCGATTCGGGAAAGCAGCGGTCCCAGTTCCGGATGGTCCAGCGGCGTGGAAACACCACCCGCTGGTAACCCCTCAGGGGCGCGAACCAGTGTCTCTGGTTTCATGCGCCCTCCTTACTTAACGTCGAGTTTTGCCGCCGAGTTCGGCTTCAATGGCCGCCTGAATATCTTCCGGCGACATTTCTTCAGATTCAGCCGCCAAAGCCGCCGCTTCCTCCTCGGCGGAGACATCCTGCAACCCAAAGATGTTCTGGTCCGTCGGGATAAGATCCAAGACTTCCTCATCCACCGGCTCGGGTTCTGGCACGCGCGACAGGGATTTCACCAGATCCTGTTCCAAATCGCCGAGATTTAGCGTCTCCTCGGCAATTTCGCGCAGGGCCACCACGGGGTTTTTGTCGTTGTCACGGTCAATCGTCAAAACCTCGCCTCGGCTGATATTACGGGCACGCTGGGCTCCCAGCAGCACCAGTTCAAACCGGTTCGGCACTTTCAAAACGCAATCTTCAACGGTGACGCGGGCCATCCGAGGTTACTCCCAACAAATATAATCCAAATTTCTAAATAACCCGCGTCGGAGGGGAATGCAAGGTTTCAGCTGTCAGACCAGGGTTGTATTAGCTGCGCCGGCAAATCCACCAGCAGCGAGGTCACCGAACAACGGAACGCCGGATGTACCCAGCCTGGCGCCACGTCCAGGATCGGCCGCAACACAAAGGCACGCAGATGCGCCCGCGGGTGCGGCAGTATTGGGTTCGGGATCGCCCTGATAGCACCGTTCAAATCGATGATATCGATATCCAGGGTCCGCGGCGCATTTTTCACGCTGCGGGTCCGGCCGTAGGTGTTTTCAATATCCTGCAGCGCCGCCAGCAGATCAGCCGGCGCCATCTCCCCCTCCAGCCGCACCACGCCGTTGCAATAATCAGGTTGCTCAGAGGCGGGAATGGCAGCGGTCCTGTACCAAGATGAGAGCGACTTAAACCTTAGACCAGGGATTTTTTTCAGCGCCTCAACCGCACGTTCGCAGGTCTCCAACGCGGTCATGCCGCCTGGCCCAGGCAAATTGGCACCAATCGCAATCAGGATCATGATAGATAAGGGATCATATATAAAAGTCTTTCACTTCCCGCTAAAATTATTTATTGACTGCTAACGCCCTGAAAAAATTTTAGACTGCCCGAAATAAATTTTTTGATAAACAATTTTAACGAGGAATTACATACATGCAATTCGTTCAACAAGAAAGAACCGCATTATTTATTGATGGCGCCAACCTCTATGCCGCAACCAGAAGTTTGGGTTTTGATATTGATTACCGCAGGTTGCTGGATTTTTTCGCCGCTAAAACAACCCTGGTCCGCGCCTATTATTACTCGGCACTACTGGAAACCGAAGAATATTCACCCCTTAAACCGCTAACAGATTGGCTAGCATATAATGGATACACTTTAGTAACAAAACCAGCCAAAGAATTTACTGACGCGCAAGGCCGCCGCCGCATCAAAGGCAATATGGATATCGAACTTGCGATAGATATGCTGGAACTGGCACCGAGGCTCGATCATGCCATTCTGTTCTCAGGCGATTCCGATTTTCGCAGGCTGGTGGAAGCGGTGCAAAGACGTGGTGTGCGGGTTTCGGTTATCTCCTCCATCAAAACCAATCCGCCAATGATCGCCGATGAACTGCGCAGGCAAGCAGACCAATATATCGAACTTGCCGATATCGCCCCTGGCTTCACGCGCAAAGTTATCGAAGGCCGGCCGCGCGGCGCAGAGCGGGATTATGACGAGGAATGAAACCCGCCACCCCAGAGCGTGACTGCCCGCTCTGCCCTCGACTGGTTGACTACCGGCTCAACAACCGCGCCAAGGAGCCCAACTGGCATAATGCCCCGGTCCCAAGTTTTGGCGATCTTTCCGCCGCTTTGCTCATCGTCGGGCTAGCACCTGGGGTGAAGGGGGCCAACCGAACGGGCCGGCCGTTTACCGGCGATTATGCCGGGCAGTTGTTATACACCAGCTTGCTGAAATACGGCTTCGCCACCGGTCATTACGCCGAGCACGCCGATGATGGATTGCGCTTGCAAAACTGCCGGATCACCAATGCTGTACGCTGCGTTCCTCCACAAAACCTGCCGACACCGCTTGAAGATAAAGCCTGCAACCAATTCCTCAGTGCCGAAATCGCGGCCATGACAAATTTAAAGGCCATCTTAACGCTTGGCACCGTCGCCCATAAAATGAGCTTGCGCGCCCTCAACATCAAAGTCAGCACCTTCAAATTTATCCACGGCGCCTTCCACAAACCAAGCGATGGTTTGGTGCTCGCCAACAGCTACCATGTGTCGCGCTACAACACGAGCACGCGACGATTAAACACCGAAATGTTTGAGGCGGTAATAAACCAGTTGGCGGTTTTGATCAGCGCCTACTAAAAACACCATCGCGTCAGGGGGGGCCTGCGGCACTGGCAACGAAGTACCTTAATTTACCGCGATAGCCACCAAGCCAGACAGATATAACATGGCGCGGCGAGATGGATGTTTCACAACTATCCCCAACGATGAGATTTATGATTAATCCAATGCACCATATAGTTGTTTCAAATCACGCCATGAGTTAATAAAACTACCCGTGATTGAGCCGCACGAATCAGCGATTTTATGAATAACGCTCTTCGTGCCACGGGTCAGCGTTGTTATTATAGCCACGCGTCTCCCAAAATCCCGGCGCATCAACAGCTACAAATTCCAGTCGCTTCACCCATTTGGCAGATTTCCACAAATAGAATTTCGGGATCATCACCCTGAGCGGGCCACCATGCTCACGTGTAATCGGTGCGTCATTCCAGGTATGCACCAGCAAACAATCATCCTGCGCAAACTGCTCTAACCGAACATTGGTAGTATAATCATCATGCGCGTGAAAAATAATATGTCGACAATCGACCAGCGGCTGCACCAGCGTCAGCAACGCCTCAGCCGAAACGCCCCGCCATTTATTATCATAGCGTGACCAGGTGGTAACACAATGCATGTCAGAAACAGTCTCCGACTGCGGCAGCCCCATCAAATCCGCCCAGGAGAGGATCATCGGGTGCTCAACCGCGCCGTCGAGTGTCAGCGTATAACTGGTGGTCAAAATTTGCGGCTGAATTCCCAAATCCAGCACCGGCCAGTCCTTCACCAGATGCTGCCCCGGCGGCAGGCGCTGCTCATGCGGTGCTGCCTCACCCGTCAGGCCCCTCCCTTGCGCGGCCCATTCCTGTTTTTTGCCAATCAGCTTATCTTTAATTTTGCCGAGAAAATTTGGCTCGTCAGTCATGGTTGTGCCCCCGATGAATCGGATCAATCCATTCCACCGCTTCCGGCTTTTCTATCGGCTCAATGTCGAGGTTCACCACCACCGCTTCATTATCCGAACGCACCAGCACACATTCCAACCGCTCATCCACTGAGGCGTTAATCTCCTGATGCGGTACAAACGGCGGCACAAAAATAAAATCCCCGGCCTCGGCCTCGGCCACATATTGCAGCCGCTCGCCCCACCGCATCCGCGCCTTACCTCTGATCACAAAAATCACGCTCTCCAACGCGCCATGATGATGCGCTCCGGTTTTGGCATTGGGGTCAATATTCACGGTGCCCGCCCAGATTTTCTGCGCCCCAACCCGCGCTGCATTAATCGCCGCCGCCCGGCTCATCCCCGGAGTCTGGGCCGTATTAGAATCTAAAGTTCCGGCTTTAATTACCTGCACACCATTATGTTTCCATTGGTCGCGTTCGGTCATGTCAGCTTCCTTTATTTGTTACGCAGTAATCTCGCTTTATCACGCTGCCAGTCGCGCGCCGCCACCGCATGGCGTTTGTCATGCTTCTGCCGCCCTTCGGCAATCCCCAGAGTCACTTTCGCCAGCCCGCGAGGGTTAAAATGAATATCCAGTGGCACCACCGTCGCGCCATCGCGCTTGATTGCGCCAAACAACTGGTTCAACTCACGGCTCTTCACCAGCAATTTACGCGCCCCGCGTACATCAAAGCGCGAGAGCACGCCGCCCTGATATTCCGGAATATAGGCATTGAACAAATACAGCTCGCCATCACGCTCACCGGCCCAGGCTTCCGTCAATGTCGCACGGCCCAACCGCAGAGACTTCACCTCAACACCCTTCAGCACAATACCGGCTTCAATGGTCGAGAGAATTTTATAGTCAAACCGCGCCTTGCGATTCTGTGAGGCTATACCGTGTGAAATATAACCTGATTTGCTTTTGGAAGGTGTCTCCTTAGCGCTCAATTCAACAATCCAACTTCCAGCATGGCGGCCCGAACCTTCGCAGCAGTGGCCTCGGCAATCGGCGCCATCGGCAAGCGGCAGGTATTGCTGCCAAAGCCCAACAATGAAGCCGCATACTTAACCGGCCCCGGATTTGATTCCACAAACATGGCATCATGCAGCGGTACCAGCCGCGCTTGAATCGCCATTGCGGTTTGCACATCACCTTGCTGCCAGGCGGCGTGCATCTGCGCACACAAAGCCGGTGCTACGTTGGCCGTCACGGAAATACAGCCATGTCCACCTGAAGCCAGATACGCGATCGCGGTATGGTCCTCACCCGAAAGCTGTGCAAAATCCTTACCACAGGCGCGGGTGGTATGCAGTGGGCGCGTCAAATTCGCGGTGGCATCCTTCACCCCCACAACATTCTTGTGCTTAGCCAGCCGCGCCATGGTTTCAACGCTCATATCAATCACCGAGCGCCCTGGGATGTTATAAATAATAATCGGAATACCGGCCTCGTCGGCTATCGCGGTATAGTGGCGGAACAAACCTTCCTGAGTGGGTTTGTTATAGTAGGGCGTCACCACCAGTACCGCGTTGGCACCGGCTTTTTTGGCATGCTTGGCCAACCCAATCGCCTCAGCGGTTGAATTTGACCCCGCCCCGGCAATCACCGGTACCCGGCCCGCCGCCGTCTCAATCGCCAGTTCCACCACCCGCTTATGCTCATCGTGGGTCAGCGTGGGCGATTCGCCCGTGGTGCCCACCGGCACAATGCCGTGTGTGCCTTGGGCAATCTGCCAGTTGATAAAACGAACAAACGCCTCCTCATCGATGCGACCATCTTCGTGCATCGGCGTGACCAGGGCGACCATTGAACCGTGAAACATGAATAACTCCTATCACTGGCAAGTATTCTCTCAAGGGGTGGCCTGCAAGCCGGGGAATGCTAGAACCTTTGTATGCGAGTCCTGCTACTGCTCATTGCCACCCTGGTCCCCTTGTCGGCGTTTGCCCAACAGGCCGCCTCGCCGCAGATAATGATTGATGTCAAAGCCCGGGATTTCACAGGCGCTGCCGCCCTGGCCCAGGCCACCGGCGACCCGCTGATGGTCAAACTGGTCACTTTTTTCCGCCTTACCTCTGGTGGTGGCGGCACCGCTGATGAAACTCAGCAATTCATCGCCAATAACCCTGACTGGCCGTACCAGGCCCGGCTCGCCTTTAATCTCGCCCAGGCCAACGGCGTTCCCCATATCAAAACCAGCCCTACAGACGTGCCATTTTTGGCACAGGCGCAAACCCTGCACGCCACCGGCAACGACACCCAAGCCGCTGCCCTCTGGGCCTCCCAAGGTAAGGCCGCCGCCGCTCAGGCCGACGACGCCGGTAAATTATTATTCTGGCCGGCCCAGAACCAGCTTGCCCGCGCTCTGCTGATGCAAGGTAACGCCAAGGATGCCTACGCCGTCGTCATTGCGGTCAATCCGCCCATCTCAGGCTCATCCGCCCGCTCGCAAATCGCCGACCGTGACTTCCTGGCCGGCTTTTTACTACTGCGCTTCCTGCACAACCCAACCGCCGCCGCCACCTGGTTCACCGACCTTGCGAGTTCCTCCACCGCCGTCATCACGCAGGCCCGCGCCTATTACTGGCTGGCCCGCTGCGAAACTGGGGACGCCGCCAAAGCTGACGACCAACGCGCGGCCGCCTACCCCACCACTTACTATGGCCAGTTAGCCGCTTTAGCCCTGGGCGAAGACCCCGCCGCTCTGGCCGCTCAAATTAACAATGTTCAGGAACCTGGGTTCACCGCCGGGCAGGCGTTGAATTTCGCCATGATGGAACTCCCGCGCGCCGCCGCATTGCTGGTACAAATGAACGACCCGGACGATGCCCAAATCTTTCTCAACCGCCTTGGCCAAACCGCCGCCGATGACCGCACCCGTGAATTGGCGGCACAACTCGCATTGGGCCTTGGCCTTCCGCAAAGTGCTGTCGCCATCGCCCGTAGTGCTGGCATCGCCGGCCAAATCCTGGTCCACGAAGGCTGGCCGCGACCCGTCGCACCGCCCAGCAGCGTGGACCCGGCTGTATCGCTGGGTATCATGCGCCAGGAGAGCAGTTTTGACTCCACTGCCGTTTCCGGCGCCGGTGCCCGCGGCCTGATGCAACTCATGCCAGCCACCGCCCGCAAAACCGCTAAGCAAAATGGCCTGCCGATCAATGGTGATCTGTACGACCCTAACTTCAACATGGCGCTGGGAGTGGCCTATATTAACCAACTCATCCTCAGCTTTGGTAACTGTCTGCCGCTCGCCATCGCCGCCTACAATGCCGGTCCGACAAATGTTGCCAACTGGCTGGCAGAAAATGGTGATCCGGAGATGAAATCTGCACCGGGAGGTGCTAACATCATCGACTGGATCGAGGAGATACCCTTCAGTGAAACTCGCAATTATGTGCAGCGCGTTACCGAGAGCGTCGTCATCTACCGGGCCATGCAAACCGGCCGTGCCGAAGATCCTCTCACAGCATGGATGACACCATGAACACCGCCGAACTGATCGCCAGCGCTGGCGGTGCCGGTTATGCCCCAAAAGCGCCAGGCACGTTCGGTTCGCTGATCGGCCTGCTCATCGGCGCCATACTCCTGCAACTCGGCCATGGCCCTTTAGTCATGGGCATAATTGTCGCCAGCATCATCGGTGTGTGGGCGGTCTGGGCCGTCGGCGGCCAGAACGACCCTGGCTGGATTGTCATCGACGAAGTCGCCGGCCAGATGATCACCATGCTGGCCCTGCCGCGGGTCAGCGCATTGGGCTGCCTGCTGGCCTTTGGCCTGTTCCGGCTGTTTGATATCTGGAAGCCCGGCCCCGTGGGTTTGGCAGACCGCCGCCATGATGCTCTCGGCGTCATGGCCGATGACTGGATTGCCGGCATGATTGGTTTTGCCTGTCTGGCTGTGCTGGCGTGGCTGCTGCCGGGGCATTGGCTATGACCATTTCGCATAATCTTGCGGCGCGGTTGGTTATGGTCTGCCGGGCCCGCAACATCCGTCTTGCCACCGCTGAGAGTTGCACCGGCGGCCTGCTGGCCGCTGCCATTACTGATATTCCCGGCTCGTCCGCCGTGCTGGACCGCGGCTTCATCACCTACTCAAACGCCGCCAAGGCTGAACTGCTCGGCGTTCCGCCAGGCTTGATCGCCTCAGCCGGGGCGGTGAGCGAGGCTGTGGCGCTGCGCATGGCCGCTGGTGCCAAGCAACGGGCCGCTGTCGATCTCGCGATCTCGATCACCGGCATTGCGGGGCCGGACGGCGGCACAGCGGAAAAACCCGTTGGCACGGTCTGGTTCGGCTTGGCCGATCTGCATGGCGGCATCATCTCCCGCCATGTCGCCCTCTCGGGTGACCGCCAGGAAATCCGCGCCGCCAGCGTCATTTACGCCCTGAACCTCCTGCTAGGTGCAACCGGACTATGAGCAAAAATATCGGCAACTGGGACAAAGCCAAACGCGAAGGCCGCAAACTCAGCTTCATTACCGCCTATGATCACCCCTTCGCCCGCATGGCCGACGCCGCGGGGCTGGACGGAATTTTAATTGGTGACTCTCTTGGCATGATGATCGGCGGCGCGCCTGACACACTTGGCGTCTCGCTTGAACAAATGGAATATCATACCGCCATCGTTGCCAAAGCCGTGCAAAAAGCCCTGATCATGGCTGACCTCCCCTTCGGCAGCTTTGAGGAAAACCCGGCCCAGGCGTTCGCCGCCTCGGCTCGCCTGATGAAAGCCGGCGCCGAAATCGTCAAACTCGAAGGCGGCGCGGCCATGGTTGAAACAGTGGCGTTTCTCTCCGCCCGCGCCGTGCCGGTATGCGCCCATATTGGTTTGACGCCGCAGCACATCCGCCAGTTCGGCGGCTTCAAACGCCAGGGCAAAACACCCGAGGCGGCGGCGCGGCTGATGGAAGACGCTATGGCGCTCGTCGAAGCCGGCGCCAGAATGGTGCTGATGGAGGCAATCCCTTCTGATGTGGCCACCGAAATCACCCGCCGCGTGCCGGTCCCCACCATCGGCATCGGTGCCGGGCCAGGCACCGACGCGCAGGTGCTGGTGCTGCATGACGTATTGGGCCTGAATATGGACCGCGCCCCCAGCTTCGCCCGCGCCTACATCAACGGTGCTGCACTCATGCAGGAGGCGCTAACCAAATATGCTGAAGATGTCAGAGCGGTGAAATTTCCGGAATAAAAACTATTTCCACATCCGCTGAATCGCCGGATGCCGGTCAATAAACTGATGTTTGAGCGCTCCCAGAACATGCAGACCGAGCACGCCATACAGGCAATAGCTGAGCAACGTATGAATATTGCCAAACAAATCATGGATATATTTTTGATGCGCGGCATCCATACTGGTGATGAAGCCAAAGCGAAACCAGGGGATGATCCAGAACAGCATCATCGGGTGGGAGGGGGCTCCTTTCCAGCCGGAATCACTCGTCCAGCCCGTCAATGGCATCGCAATGATCAAGACGTAAAGCGCATAGTGGGCGGTATTCGCTAATAAAACCTCCCAGGGTTTGTAATCTGCGGGGAGCGGCGGCGGCCGGTGCGTCAGCCGCCATAGGATACGCAGAGCCACCAGACCGAGCATGGTAATGCCAATGGATTTATGCAAATCCAGCATTGGGCGGACATAGGTGTCTGGAAAATAATCTGTCGTGATGGCCAGCAGAATATTTAACCCAACCAGCAAAGCGATGAGCCAATGCAGAACAACTGCTGTTCTCGTGTATTTTTCAACCGCGCTCATAAAACCCCCCACTTACTATGATCAAATTATACATGGGCTACTCGATTCTGGATAACAGCACATCACTCTGAATTGTTTGTGTTTTACTCATGTGGCGCTTGGCACTCCCCCCGCTGGCATTACATTATGCTGCATCTCCTCATGCAAGTTCCGCCAATGACCGTCTCACTTGAAGCCACCCTACACGCCAGCTCACCGCGCTACACCCGGCCGCCTACGCCGCTATCTAGCCTGTTGATTCACGGCGGCGTTGCCCTGCTTTGGGCCCTGCTGTTCATTCACGCCTTCATTGGCCACGGCATCGGCGCCTGGTCGATTGGGATCACCTATATCGCCTACGACACAGCTTTGCTGGCTTTCACCTTCTGGCAGACCCTGCCGCTGGGCAGTGCCACACCGCTTACGCAACCAACCGGCCCGCGGCCCAGCCTCACCATCATCGTCGCGGCCTTCAACGAAGACGCCGTCCTGGATGCCACCATCACCGCTCTCGGCCAGCAAAGCGAACCGGCGGACGACATTATCATCGCAGATGACGGCTCGACCGATGGCACCGCTGCCTTGCTGGCTACCCGCTACGGCATTCTTGAACCGGCGAAAAATGGCATCAGCGCCCCCAGCCCGGTGGTTCCCGGGTTGCGCTGGCTGCGGGCAGCGCATGGCGGCAAGGCCGCCACCCTCAACCTCGCCCTCACCCATGTTCAAACTACGATGTTCCTGACCGTGGATGCTGACACAGCACTCGATGCCAACGCCATCCGCACCATGCGCGATGCCTTCCAGGTCAACCCTGGCCTGGTTGCAGCCACCGGCGTGCTGGCACCCGCATGCGATAACAGCCTTGGCGGCCAGTTTTTTGAGTGGTTCCAGACCTATGAATATATCCGTAATTTTCTGGGCCGTTACGCCTGGTCGCAAATGGACAGCCTGCTGCTGATCTCGGGTGCCTTTGCCGGATTCCGCACCAGCGCGGTTCTCACCGTTGGCGGGTTTGACTCCGATTGTCTGGTGGAGGACTACGAACTCATCCACCGCCTGCGCCGCTACGGCTATGACCATCATCTCAACTGGCAGAGCACCGTGCTTGGCTCCGCCCGTGCCCGCACCTCAGCGCCATCATCCATGATGGGATTTTTGCGCCAGCGCCGCCGCTGGTTCGGAGGATTTTTACAAACCCAACTCTGGTATCGCGACATGGTGGGGGCTTCACGTTATCACCGGCTGGGCCTCGCCATGCTGCCGGTAAAAGCCATCGACACGTTCCAGCCCATCTATGGCCTCTGCGCCTTCGGCTTCCTTATCTGGTATATTCTCACCGGCCAGTTGGCACAGCTGATCCCGGTTGGCGGTTTCATTATCGGCAAAATCATCATCGACCTCGGCTTCCACCTCTGGTCAATCCATCTTTACCGGCGTTGGGTCGGTGGCCAGACCAAGGCGCGGTTGGGCTTCGCCATACTGGCCTCCATCGCCGAACCATTCAGCTTTCAATTATTGCGCCACCTCGGCGCCAGTTGGGGCTGGGTGTATTTTCTCACCGGCCAGCGCAGTTGGGGCGTGCAGAAGCGCGTGGCTGCAAAGCCGGCTTAGCCACGCCCCAAAAACGGCATGCTGAGCGGTAAAATGGTTGCATCCAGCATATTGATCTCCGGCGGCAAGGTCGCCATCAGCAACGCCGCCCGCGCCACTTGCGCGCCCGGCATCAACCCTTCCTTAGCTACCGCCTCCTCCTGGCCCACCCAGATCGCGCTATCAGTATTGCCCGGGTTCAAAATCGAAACCGCAATGCCATGGCCGCGCCCATCCAGCGCCATCGCCCGCGTCATGCCGTCGAGCGCAAATTTCGAGGTGGTATAAGCCACCGAATGACGCCGCGACACCCGCGATGAGACGCTGCCCACATTGATGATCCGCCCGCCGCCCTGTTTGAGCATTTTCCGGTAAGCCGCCTGCGCGCATAAAAACGCCGCCGTCACGTTCAGATCAATCACGCTACGCCATTGCGCCGGCGTGACATTTTCAGTTCGCGCCTGGATTGCAGCACCGGCGTTATTTACCAGCACATCCAGGTGCCCCACCGCCGCGAAAACCCGGGCGATATCATCATCCTTGGTTAAATCCGCCACCATATCGGTGACCTTGCCACCATACACGCGTAGTTCCTGCGCCACCGCAGCCAACTTGGCGGCACCACGCGCTACAATGACCACATCGCTCCCCGCCTCGGCAAAGGCTCGCGCGATTGCCAAGCCAATGCCGCTGGAGGCGCCGGTGATGATGCTGGTCTTACCCTCAAGCGGTTTTGTCATGCTTAACTGTCTAGAATAACCTTCCGCATGATATCAACCATCTGGGTGATCTCATCCGCCGTCGCCGCAAACGGCGGCGCCAGCACAATCGCATCGCCCGCCGCCCGCAGGACCAAGCCCTGCTCGAATGCCTTGCAGAGAATTTTAAACCCGCGCGCGCCAGGCTTGCCATGCGGCTCCACATCCACCGCCCCCAGCAGACCAAAGCCGCGCGTGTCGGCAATACCAGGCAAACCCTTGAATGCGCCAATTTGCTCAAGGAATGCCGGGCTTAGTTCCCGCACCCGAGCAAAGGTATCTTCCTCCCGGTAAATCTTCAGTGTCGCCAACGCCGCAGCACAAGCCACCGGATGCGCCGAGTAGGTGTAACCATGGAAAAATTCCACCGAATTTTCCGGTGAAGCATCCAGAATCGTTTGCTGAATATCCTCGCGCACCGCTACGGCTGCCATCGGGATGCTGCCGTTGGAAATGGCTTTCGCCATCGTCATGATATCCGGCACCGTCTTGAACGTTTGGGCCGCGAACGCTTCACCCGTGCGCCCAAAACCAGTGATGACTTCATCAAAAATCAACAAGATACCGTGTGTGGTGCAAATCTCGCGCAAGCGTTCCAGATACCCCTTAGGCGGCACCAAAATGCCGGTAGAACCCGCAATCGGCTCCACGATACAGGCAGCGATGGTGTCAGCGCCATGCAAATCCACCAAACGTTGCAAATCATCCGCCAGATACGCGCCATGCTCGCCTTGGCCCATCACAAATTTATTTTCAGGGATCACGGTATGGCGCATATGTGAAACGCCCGGCAGGCCGGTGCCGAACGCCTTGCGGTTATTCACCATGCCGCCCACCGACCAGCCGCCGAAATTCACGCCATGATAACCCCGCTCACGGCCAACAAAGCGGGTGCGTTGGCCTTCACCGCGCACGCGATGATATTGAATGGCCACCTTTAAGGCGGTTTCCACCGCTTCCGAGCCGGAGCCTGAGAACATAATCCGGTTCAACCCTGGCGGCGTCATCTGGGCGACTTCGGTGGCCAATTTGAACGCACCCGGCACGCCGTATTGGAAGGGGGGCGCGTAATCCAACTCCTCCATCTGCTTGGCCACCGCCTCGCGAATTTCCCGGCGGCCGTGGCCTAATGGAATGCAATATAACCCTGATGAACCATCCAGCATCTTCTGACCGTTGGTACCATAATAATAAACACCCTCCGCCCGGGCGATAATACGTGGTTGCTCCATAAATTGGCGATTTGCCGTAAAGGGCATCCATTGATGAATAAGGGGATTGTTGCTGATACGGGCGGAAGCACTCATTTATGAACTCCTGATGGATTATTTTTAGCTTACTATTTTGAATGCCAAATGGAAGCTAAATTTTCATAAATCGTCAATTAGCCTCAGCAAAACCACATAACAGACCAAATACCGTTTATTATAATAAACATTTATTCAGCTGCAGCCGAAATTAGAGGCGCCAAAGCCCGGTATTCCGCCGCGCGGGGGCTTCCTGGGCGCCAGGCCAAAGCCAAAGTTCGCCACCCCCCCGCCCCTTCCAACCGCCGCAACACCACGTCGGTTCCATTGGTGATTCCAGCATTCACAGCCAAACGTGGCACCAAAGTAACCCCAAGCCCACCCGCAACCATTTGAATGAGCGTATGCAACGATGTTGCAGCGAACTCACCTGAACGCGCCGGGTTGGGTCCGCAGACTGAAAGCACCTGGTCTCGCAAGCAATGCCCATCCTCCAACAGCAACAACCGCTCAGCGGTTAACGCCGAAATGGAAATTTGCTCACGTGCTACCAACGGGTGGTCATGCGCCAAAGCTAGCAAAAACTCATCGCGCTTAATTCTAAGCGTTTGCACGCCCGCACAAGCACAAGGTGTGGCCAGCAGCAACACATCCAACTGCCCGGTTTCCAATTGCCCCAACAGCCGCTCTGTCTGATCTTCGCGCAAAAATAATTTTAACGCCGGGTAATGCGCCCGCAGGCTTGGCATCAAACGCGGCAACAAAAATGGCCCAATGGTGGGTATCATTCCCAACCGCACAGGCCCGCTCATCGGCGCACGCACCGCATCTGCTGCTTCTGCCATCGCACGCAATGCCACCAGCGCTTGCCTGGCTTTGGCCACCAGCTCATGCCCCAGCATGGTAAAAGCCACATGCTTTGCTGATCGGTCAAGAATTTGGGCATTTAACTGGCGCTCCAGCACCAGAATCCCGGCTGATAATGTTGATTGTGAAACTGTGCATGCTGAAGCTGCACGGCCAAAATGGCCAGTTTCGGCCAGAGCAACCAAATAGCGTAATTGCTGTGGGGTAGGGAGCGACGTCATCGGTTTTCTCGATCAAATTACGATAAATAATTCATTGGCATAATTATGCTGCAGTGCACATATGTGCTTTCGTAATATTTACCACCAGGAGCTCCCCCATGTTGACTATTGGCGACCATTTCCCATCCTTTGCACTCACCGCCGTCCAAGGCGGGCCTGCAGGCCTGAAACTCGATACCGCATTTGTTGAAATCACTGACAAGACCGACGCCGGCAAATGGAAGGTCGTCTTTTTCTGGCCGAAAGATTTCACCTTCGTTTGCCCGACCGAGATTGTGGCTTTTGGCAAGCTAAAGGGCGACTTCGCCGACCGTGACGCGGTGGTTTACGGCGTCTCGATCGATTCTGAGTTCGTACACATGAACTGGCGCCTGCATCATGATGATTTGAAGTCTTTGCCCATCGCGATGCTATCAGACATTAAGCGTGAGCTTTCAGAATCCCTCGGCATTCTCTCCAGATCAGCTGGTGTGCCGTTGCGCGCCACCTTCATCGTGGACCCGGAAAACATCATCCGCTTCGTCGCTGTCAACGACCTCGATGTAGGTCGCAACCCGCAGGAAGTGATGCGCGTGCTCGATGGTTTGCAGAGCGATGAACTCTGCCCCTGCAACTGGCAAAAAGGCGAAGAAACCCTTCGCCCGGCCGCGTAACTCACCCGTGTCATCCCCGTGTAAGCGGGGATTTCCTTTTCGTTTTTTCAAAACGCCGACGGCATCACCGTCGGTGTTTTAATTAGGATTTCTCATGACCATCGAAGCCCTCAAGGAACGCATCCCCGACTACGCCAAGGACATTAAGCTCAACCTTGGCAGCCTCTCTACCGAAGTATCACTTACCACTCAGCAACGCGCCGGCTGCTTCATTGTTAGCGCTCTGGCGTCACGCAATGCTGAAGTTACCCGCGCTATTTTCGCTGAATTTGCCGGGCAACTTTCGCCTGAAGCTCTTACGGCTGCCAAGGCCGCCGCCTCGATCATGGGCATGAACAACGTGTATTATCGCTTCGTGCATTTGGTGGGCAATGACTATGAACGTATGCCGGCCAAATTGCGGATGAATATCATCGCCAAACCCGGCATCGAAAAGGTTGATTTTGAGCTTTGGTCACTGGCCGTCTCAGCCGTAAACGGCTGCGGCATGTGCCTTACATCGCACGAAAAAGTTGTCCGTGATGGTGGGTTAAGCCAGGAGCAAGTGCAAGCCGCCGTTCGTATAGGGGCCGTTGTGCATGCGGTAGCTGCTACGTTGGACGGCGAAGATGCGCTGGCCGCATAGCGCCATTTACCGTGCCACTCATAAAAAAGCCCGCATAAAGCGGGCTTTTTTTATAAGTTAAAGTTGCTCAGCCTTGCCGCTCCAGCATCAACTGCTTCACTTTGCCTATCGCCTTGGCGGGGTTCAATCCCTTCGGGCAGGTTTGGGTGCAGTTCATGATGGTATGGCAGCGGTAAAGTTTGAACGGATCTTCCAACGCATCGAGCCGCTGACCGGTATGTTCATCACGCGAATCAGCAATCCAGCGATACGCCGCCATTAATACCGCCGGGCCCAAATAGCGGTCACCATTCCACCAGTAGCTTGGGCAAGAGGTTGAGCAGCAAAAGCACATAATGCACTCCCAAAGCCCATCCAACTCAGCGCGCTCTTCCTTGCTCTGCAAGCGCTCACCATCAGGCGGGGCCGCGGTCTCTGATTGTAACCACGGCTCAATTGAGCGGTATTGCGCATAGGCCTGGGTTAAATCAGGCACCAAATCCTTCACCACCGGCATATGCGGCAGCGGGTTGATGGCAACGGCGCCTTTCACATCATCAATCGGCTTCAAACATGCCAGCGTGTTTGTGCCGTCAATATTCATGGCACAAGAACCGCAAATCCCTTCGCGGCAAGACCTGCGGAAGGTCAGCGAACTATCAATCTCGTTCTTGATCTTGATAATTGCATCCAGCACCATGGGTCCGCAGGCATCAAGGTCGATCTCGTAAGTATCGGTTGTGGGGTTTTTTCCATCATCAGGGTTCCAGCGGTAAACCTTGAATTCCTTAACCCGCTTGGCGCCTGCGGGTGCCTTGTAGGTTTTGCCGACACCCACTTTGGAATTTTTGGGAAGCGAAAATTCTACCATGCCTAAAGTTCCTTAGTATACGCGCTTCTTGGGCGGAAACACTGAAACCTCGTTGGTGAGCGTTTGCATTTTCACATCACGATATTCCAGCTTCACCGCGCCCTTGTCATTACAATAGCTAATGGTGTGTTTCATCCATTCCTGGTCGTCACGGTCTGGGTAATCATCATGCGCCTGCGCACCACGGCTTTCCTTACGGGCCTCGGCGCTTACCATCGTGGTCATCGCATTGCCCATCAAATTATCAAGCTCAAGCGCTTCCACCAGATCCGAATTCCAGATCAAACCACGGTCAGCTATGCTTACATCATCAAGCCCGCTCCAAAGTTTTTGCATTTTGGCAACGCCCTCGGAGAGGCTAGAAGAATTGCGGAACACTGCGGCGTGGCCCTGCATGGTACGCTGCATCTGCTCGCGCAAATCAGCCACTTTGGTGCCACCTTTGGCATTGCGGGCTTTATCAAACCGCGCCAGTGCATTGTCACCAGCTTTCGCAGGTAGCGGCTGTTGGGCAGCGCCCGGCTTTACAATTTCAGCCGCCCGGTTGGCAGCAGCACGGCCAAACACCACCAAATCCAGCAATGAATTGGTACCCAACCGGTTCGCACCATGCACTGAAACGCAGGCCGCCTCACCCACTGCCATCAGGCCGGGCACCACGGCATCTGGGTTAGAGGCTGTCGGACGCAGCACTTCGGTTTTATAATTGGTTGGAATACCGCCCATATTATAATGTACAGTTGGCAGCACAGGAATCGCTTCCTTGTTAATATCCACGCCGGCAAACACCCGCGCTGTCTCAGAAATTCCCGGCAGACGCTCGGCCAAAATATCCGCACCCAAATGCTCCAGATGCAGCAGGATATGGTCCTTATTCGGGCCCACACCGCGGCCTTCGTTAATCTCAATCGTCATCGAGCGTGAAACCACGTCGCGCGATGCTAAATCCTTAGCGGTGGGTGCATAGCGCTCCATGAAACGCTCACCCTCGCCGTTGGTTAAATACCCGCCTTCACCGCGTGCACCCTCTGTGATCAAGCAACCAGCCGGGAAAATACCGGTCGGGTGGAATTGCACAAACTCCATATCCTGTGTCGGCAAACCAGCCCGTAACACCATGCCGCCACCATCGCCCGTGCAGGTATGCGCTGAAGTGCATGAAAGGTAAGCACGGCCATAACCGCCGGTGGCAAGCACCACCTGCTGGGCACGGAAGCGATGCATGGTACCATCTTCCAGACACCAGGCCGTTACACCGCGGCAAGCACCTTCATCATCCATAATCAAATCGAGCGCGAAGTACTCAACAAAAAACTCAACCTCGTGCTTCAGACTTTGCTGATACAAGGTGTGCAAAATGGCATGGCCCGTACGGTCAGCCGCGGCACAAGCGCGCATCGCCGGTTCCTTGCCGTAATCCTTCATGTGGCCGCCGAACGGGCGCTGGTAAATTTTACCATCCTCAGTGCGTGAGAACGGCACACCGTAATGTTCCAGCTCATAAATCGCTGGCACCGCCTCGCGGCACATATATTCAATCGCGTCCTGATCCCCCAGCCAGTCAGACCCCTTTACGGTGTCATACATGTGCCAGCGCCAGTCATCCTCACCCATATTGCCGAGTGCAGCACCAATGCCGCCTTGTGCCGCTACGGTATGGCTGCGAGTCGGGAATACTTTGGTAATGCAAGCGGTTTTTAAGCCAGCCGCCCCCATGCCCAAGGTGGCGCGTAAGCCAGAGCCACCCGCCCCGACCACCACAACATCGTAGGTATGGTCGATGACGTTATAAGCTGGTTTTGTCATTGCATTCATAATTCAACACCCATTCGTCAGCGGCGATCAAAGCGCCAGTTTAAGGACCGACACGGCAGAGGCGAGCGCACAAAAAACGATGAAACCTTTCACCGCCAGCATCGTCGCCAAACGTGTGGCATCGTTATGTACATAATCCTCAATCACGGTCTGCAAACCCAGGCTGAGGTGATAAAATAATGCTGCGATCAGGCAAAGGAACAAAACCGCGTTCCAAGGCTCGGCCATGTAACCAATCATCTGGGCGCGCGACGCCCCTTCAAGTACCAGCACCGAGAGCACAAAATACAGCGACAGCGGCAACAGCGCGATCGCGGTTACCCGCTGCGCCCACCAATGATGCAACCCGGATTTTGCCGAACCCAAGCCACGCGCCCTGCCCAACTGGCTGCGCCGGATATCGATGATCGGATCAGCTTTTGTATCGTTCATGTTTATCACCAAATATACAGGCCAACGGCCCAAAAAATGACGGTGAGAGCGGCAGTGGCGGCAAACACCACCGCGCCCGATTTGTGCATGGTTGGCAAATCAAACCCCTTGCCCGCATCCCACGCCAAATGCCGGATACCGTTACAAAAATGGTAGAACAGCGCCACGGT
Organism: Acidocella sp.; assembly: GCA_029077825.1. GTDB lineage: Bacteria > Pseudomonadota > Alphaproteobacteria > Acetobacterales > Acetobacteraceae > Acidocella. The sequence continues at coordinate 18,982 of JAQNCT010000041.1, forward strand.
GAAGCCGAACAAAATGATCAAACCGATCCATGAGGCCATGACCGCCTGAATGATTGAGAACGCCCCGTCCCCCGCCGCCGCGCATACCAGCCATAGGGTTAACAAAATGGTGCCCAACCCTAGAGCCACACCCGTCAAACGATGAATAATCGAACTCATCGATGACATTTGTGGTTTGTAAGCAGAGCCTATCATAAATGGTGAAATAGGCCGGCGAACCAGCTTGCCTTGGGTATTACGCCCTACCATCAGGGCCTCACGGACATCCTTCATCGGGACGGATTACCTTTCACGACAGCGACCGGAATTTAATGCTGCAGTTGCTTAGTCCCGGCTTTGAGAAGGGTCAACGTGCCCCTTTAGTAATAATAATTATACGTCATTATTAAATCTGCCGCTTGATGACGACACGTGCGGACCGGGCTTTCGCCACGCACAGGCAATGGCAGCTAATCCCGACCCGGCAGCAGTCGCCAGCACCTGCTTACCCGCCAGCCCTCCGCCAAGAAGGGTGACGAGTTGTTGTAACGCTCCGAGAATTGCTCGCTGGCCTACCTAAGCGGCGCAATTTTGGTGGCTAGACAAAAAAATACCCGGCATGAAGACCGGGCATTTCAAAACCGTGGGCTAACGAATAAACGCCTCGTCAGCGTCAATCTGCGACCTCAAGCAGTCTGACGAAACTTCTTTGACACCTTCGCATAGGGGTCAACCGGCGCTCGATTGGCCTTGGCAAGTTCCGCCAACACCTGATCCACGTCAGGTTTACGTCCCGGCGCGGCAGCTCCAGACCTGCTGGATTTACGCGCCCACGATGCTGCCATCGGCCATAAAACAATAGTTAGTTGCATCAGCAATGCCGCAACACCGGCAATAACATGACCTCAAGAAAAA
>JAQNCT010000042.1 GCA_029077825.1 Acidocella sp.
CACCGGCGGGTTTTCAGGGCGTGGAAACGCACTGGCGATCGGGGTGGTGCCCATTAATGGCGTTTGCCCGCCCCAGGGCGCCATGGCGGCGGGCGCATTGGCGAACATTATGGCGATCAGCCCGCGCTCGGCAAGTCGCTCCACCGCCAGGCCCATGGCACCGCAGTGGCCGGAGCGGGTGATCGCAACCGCTGCGATTCCTTGCGCCATGGCAACCGGCACCAGTGCTGCAATGGCGAGGTCGATGGCCGGGTAGGCAAAGCCGTTGGCAGCGTCCACCACCAAAGTGCTGGGCGCTGGCTGGCTGAGGATGGGAGAGGCAAAACCGTCAACCTTGCCGCAGTTGGCCTGTGCTGCGTAGGTGCCAAGCCGCAACAACCCGTGCGTGCCCAGCCCGTCCGCCTGCGCCGACACCAGGGCCGTGGCAACCGATTTGGCATTAGCCGCTGAAGTTTTATGCGCAACCAACACCGCTTCAGCCTTGGCCTGCGCTTCAGCGAGGGATAATTTCACCATATAACCTATCCGAGTTTCAGTTCGCGCAGCACGATATCAGCAATCATGCTGGAAACCCGCACATTGGATTCTGCCGTAACACCCGCGATGTGGGGGGTAAGGATCAGATTATCGATCCCCTGGAACAATCCGCCATGCACGGCATCAAGCGGTTCTTTCTCGAATACGTCGAGAGCAGCACCGGCGATTTGTCCGGCGCGCAGTTGATCCGCCAAAGCTGCTTCATCCACCACGCCGCCGCGCGCCGCGTTGATCAGGATGGCGCTGGGTTTCATCGAGGCCAGCGCCTCGCGGTTCACCAGATGCCTGGTCTGTGCCGATAGCGGCACATGCAGGCTGATAACATCGCATGTTGCGAACAGCTCGCTCAACGCCAGCCGCTCGGCGGTTAGCCAGGCGGGGTGCGAGGCCGGTAGAAACGGGTCGGCGGCGCATATATGCATGCCAAGTGCTGCCAGCCGCGCCGCAGTCTGGCGGGCGGTGCCGCCAAAACCAACCAGCCCGGCGCGCTTACCGGCGATTTCACAACCAATCAGCCGCTCACGCGGCCAGCTTCCCGCAGCCACAGCGGCGGTGTCCCGGTAGGCGCCGCGCAGCAGCATCATCGCTGCACACACCACATATTCCGCAACCGCCGCATCATTAGCGCCGGTGGCCGGGTACACGGTAATGTTGCGCGCGGCACAGGCCTCAAGGTCAATATTATCAAGCCCAACGCCCAGCCGCCCCACCAGTTGTAATTTTGGGCCCGCTTCTAGCAATGCAGCCCGCACTTGCGTGCGGTTGCGAACAATCAGGGCGCGCGCCGTGTTCAGAGCCGCCCGAAGATCATTCGGGCGGTCAACGAGGTCCGGCTCATACAGCACAGGCGTCTTTGCCTGCAACCGATGCACCGAAGCCTCGTCCATGAACTCAGCGATCACGATATCCGCCATGTTATCTCAGGCGCTGCGGTACAGCTTCGTCATGCTGAATTCGCGGTGCCCCAGCGCCTCGGCGGCGGTCAAACGACCATTGGCGGTTCGTCCGATATTATCAATCAACGCATCTCCAGCCTCATCGATTGTCATTTCCCGGCGCAGCACCCCGGTCACATCAACGTCGATATGCTCGGGCATGGTACGCACGGTGCGCGGGTTGCCAGTAATTTTAATCACCGGCACGATCGGATTGCCGATCACGTTGCCTTGGCCGGTAGGGAAGGTATGGATCACGTAACCAGCGGCAGCCATCAGCGTGACGCATTCAGCGGCAGCGGATGATGTATCCATGTAATACAGGCCGGGTCCGCGCGCCGGGGTTTCAGCCGGCTGCAAAGCATCGAGGAACTTGCTGTTATGGCCGATTTTTTCAAGATTCCCGAGAGCTTTCTCCTCAATGGTGGTCAAACCGCCGAGAATGTTGCCTTTGGTGGGCTGGCTATCGGAGAGGTCATCGGTCTTATGAGCCTCGATCACATCATCCTGATAGGCTTTCCACATCTTAAACCATTTTTCTTCGATCTCCGGAGAAATCGCCCGCTTGCGCGCCAGATGCTCACCGCCGGTGATCTCCGATGTTTCGCCGAACACGCCGTAAATACCTTGCGGAATGAGTTTATCATACATATTACCAACCGCCGGGCAGGAGGCGAGGCCGGTGGTGGTATCGCTTTCGCCGCACTTGGTGGAAATCCAAAGGTCTGAAACGGGCACCGGCTCGCGTTTCAACTCGGATGCCCACTGCACGAATTCCTTGGCTTTGCGGGAGGCCGAGGCGATGGTGTTGATGTCGCCATGTTGTTCGATCCAGAAGCCTTCAACAGGCTTGCCGGTTTTGCGGATGCCATCCACCACCCGGCCGGTCCATGACGGCTCGATCCCGATCACGATGACCGCGGCGACATTCGGGTTGGCGCCGGTGCCAATGAGGGTACGGAAATGCACCTCCAAATCCTCGCCAAACTGCAAACGCCCATAGGCGTGCGGAATGGCCATGGTGCCTTTAATGTTATTGGCTACCGCCTCGCAGGCAGCGTTCGACAAATCATCAAGCGGCAAAATCAAAACATGATTGCGGACGCCAACGCGGTTATTTTCGCGGCGCCAGCCGGTTAGGGTCATTTCATTCATCATACGCGCTCCGGGTTACCAGCGTTTTGTTTTAAGATTCTGGGTGTGAACATGGCTGCCTTTTTTGGTGTCGGCCACTATTTTGCCGATATCTTCGCCATATTTAATGGCCGTCTCACCTGACTTAATGTCGCGCAGCGCCACCTTATGGCCAATCGGAACATCGTCATTCACGGTCAGATGAAACGCGGTGTTGGTTTTGGTAATCACACATAACATGTCGGTACCGGCCTTGAGGTCTTCAACAACGACAACGCCGACATTGTCTTCCGGGTTATGAACTAAAAGCTGTGGTATGCTCATGACGGGCGTGATCCTCTCTCTTTAAAATTCCTTGCGGGATAACTTATATAAGACAGCTGTTATCTGTCAACCACCGCTGATGCCTATGAGCGGTTTGCTGCACACAAGGCGGCCTCATTTTACGCTTGACATTAGTCTTATATAAGTTATGATAACTGCCAATATGGCTAAAGTACAGGTCGCACGCAAAGGCCTGTGATAACCAACGATAAACGGGGGACATATAGAATGAGCCAGGAATATATCATTCGCTCGGTAAAGGACGTAACCGCCTTCATCGACAAACTTCCGGCAAGCCGGACATCAATGTTGATCGTCTTCATCGCTTTAGGTGGCGTTTTTGTTGATGCCTATGACTTCACCAGCCTGGGCATCGGCGTCGTTCAACTTAAAGCGACATTTAATATGACCCCGTTCGAGGTCGGCTCCATCACCGCAATGATGGCCTTTGGCGCCTTTTTTGGTGCTCTGTGGGGCGGCTATTTCACCGATAAAGTTGGCCGCTTTAAAATGTTCCTGCTTGATTTGCTGTTTCTGGTGGTCGCGGCCATTGGTGCGGCACTTGCGGTTAACCTTGTCATGCTGCTGGCTTTCCGGTTTCTGATGGGCGTCGGCGTTGGTCTCGACTTTCCCGTCGCGCTGAGTTTTATCGCCGAGTTCGTGAGCGAGCGCCGCCGTGGCGGCAACCTTAATCTGTGGCAGGTTATGTGGTTTGTCGCCGCTTCCTGCACAGGTGTGGTGGTTTTGCCATTTTACCTGGCGGGTTTCGGCAACGATCTCTGGCGGGTTGCTGTCGGGTTCGGCGCAGTGCCGGCGTTGATTATCCTGCTGCTGCGGTTCCGCTTCATGAACGAAAGCGCGCCATGGGCGGCCCGTTACGTCGGGCTGGCCGAAGCCGCGCGGATATTGCAACGCACCTATAAAGTTTCGGTAAAAGTTGATCCCGAAGCATTGGCTCATGATCATGCGAAAGCGCAAAAAATTGATTTTTTTGAAATTTTCAATTCAAAATACCGGCTCCGCACGCTGTTGATCTCGATCATCTGCATGACACAGAGCATGGAGTATTTCGCGGTCGGATTTAACCTGCCCACGATCTCCTCGCATCTGTTCGGGTCTGATTTCATCTATGCGATCATGGGGGCGATCTGCTTTAATCTGTTTGGTATTGTGGGTGCCAGTGTCGGTGCGAGCGTCACCAAGCGTATGGGTGTGCGTCACATCGCGATTTTGGGATATTTGATCGTGATCACATCGCTGCTGCTGTTCTATATGGGTGGCCCGAATATGTCGTTGACGGTATCAGCCTTGTTGATCGGTATGTTTATCTTCGGCCATTCATTTGGCCCCGGTGCGCAGGGTATGACGATGGCTGCTCTGTCGTTCCCGACCAGGGTGCGCGGCGTGGGTACCGGTTGGGGGCAAAGCATGGTGCGCATCGGCAGTATCATGGGTTTTTACTTCTTTCCAATGCTGGTGGCGGCCATCGGGTTCCGCTCGATGATGCTGGCCTTGGTTTTGGTGCCTCTGGCCGGGTTGATCACCGCGCTACTGATCCATTGGGAGCCAATCGGGCATGACCCCGATGTTGCAGACGAGGCGATATTATATATGACCCCAGATTCCGAGGAAATGTCGGCATCATGATTTACCTGAAAAAAGCAGCCAAAACGGCGGAAACCCAAACCGGAACCGCCCGTCAGGTCGCCTCGGAAATGATCGCGGCCATCGAGGCTGGTGGTGAAGCGGCGGTGGCAAAGTTCGCCCATGATCTTGACCATTGGAATGGCCCGATCATCATGGACCAGCACGACATCACCAAACGGACCGCAGGCGTTGATGCCCGCACCCGCAAGGATATCGAGCAAGCTGTCGCGAACGTCCGGCGTTTCGCAAAAGCGCAACGCGATTCAGTGAGTGACTTCAGCCTCGAAATTCTGCCCGGCCTAACCGCCGGGCAAAAAATGGTGCCATGTCAGGTGGCGGGTTGTTACGTGCCCACTGGCCGTTATGCGCATATCGCCTCGGCCTATATGTCGGTGGCCACCGCCAAAGCCGCCGGCGTGAAAACGGTCATCGCGTGTTCAGCGCCGTTTCACGGCGAAGCCGTGCATCCCAGCGTGCTGTATGCCATGCAGGTCGCAGGCGCTGATATCATCATGACATTGGGCGGCGTACAGGCCATTGCCGCCATGGCGTTCGGTTTGTTCACCGGCAAGCCGGCTGATATTGTCGTCGGCCCTGGCAATAAGTTTGTCGCCGAAGCCAAGCGCATGCTGTTCGGTAAGGTTGGGATCGACGTGTTTGCTGGCCCCTCTGAAGTGGCGGTGATTGCCGATGATACCGCGGATGCACAGATTATCGCGGCTGATCTGGTGGGGCAGGCTGAGCATGGACATGAAAGCCCAGCGTGGTTGTTTACCACGTCCCGCGCGGTGGCAGAGGCTGTGCAGATTTTGGTGCCGGAGTTAATTGATACATTGCCGCCGACCGCGCGCGATGCCGCCGGTGCTGCTTGGCGCGATTATGGCGAGATCATTTTGTGCGAGACCCGAGAGGAAATGGTCACAATATCAGATCAATACGCCAGCGAGCATTTGGAAGTGCATTGCCAAAATCTTGACTGGTGGCTGGCTCATCTCTCGAACTATGGTTCGCTGTTCCTGGGTGAGGAAACCACGGTCGCCTATGGCGACAAGGCATCTGGCCCGAACCATATCCTGCCGACTAAATTTGCAGCGCGTTACTCAGCCGGGTTGTCAGTGCATAAATTCCTCAAACCTGTCACCTGGCAACGGATGAACCGGCAGGCTAGTTTGGATGTCGGCGAAATTACCGCTCGTATTTCTCGTCTTGAAGGTATGGAGGCTCATGCACGCTCGGCCGACATCAGGGTCAAAAAATATGCGCCGGGCAGTAATGTCGACCTCGGCGTGCCAGTGACAGTTTGAAGCATGAAGCATCGTCTTGATGATTTATTCAACCTTGATGGTCGACACGCGCTTGTCACGGGCGGCAGTAGCGGCATTGGTTTGGCTATCGCTGAGGCGCTCGGGCGGCAGGGGGCAGCCGTAACGCTGGTGGCGCGCCGTGAGGCTGAATTGCTGGCCGCCGCTGCGCAATTGCGTGACCTGGGCATCACCGCCAATTTTGTAGCGGCTGACCTGGTCAAACATGAGGGACCGGATGCCGTGGCCGATGCCATAAAAGCGCCGGTGGATATTCTGGTAAACGCGGCGGGCATGAATTTGCGCCAGCCGTTTGAGAGTGTCACACTTGAGGCGTTTGACGACCATATGGCAGTTCATCTTCGGGCCCCCTTCCGGCTGGTGCAACGCCTGGCGCCTGGCATGGCTGAGCGGCATTATGGCCGTGTCATCATGATCGGTTCGTTGCAATCATATCGCGCATTCCCGAACTCTGCCCCCTACGGCGCAGCCAAAGGCGGCGTGCTACAATTAACCCGCGCGATCGCTGAGCAATGGTCGTGCCACGGCATTACATGCAACGCCATTGTGCCGGGATTTTTCCGCACCGGCCTGACCGAAGCGGTGTTCAAGGATGAAGCGATCGCGGCACGCAATGCCGCCCAAACCGCTATTGGCCGCAATGGCGCGTTGGAAGATCTCTTCGGAACCGCGATTTTTTTAGCCTCTGCCGCCTCGGCCTACGTGACAGGTCAGATATTACCGGTAGATGGCGGATTTTCTGCCAAATAAAGGAGGCGTTATGAAAGCGCTCATGTATCTTGCCCCCGGGGTCTTGGAATACCGTGAGGTCTCGATCCCTGTTGCAGGGCCCAGTGAACTTCTGGTGAAGGTGGCAGCGGTCGGCATTTGCGGTTCGGACATGCATGCGTACCACGGCCATGACGAGCGCCGCCCACCACCGCTGGTGCTAGGCCATGAGGCCGCTGGCGTGATTGCCGAAGGCCCGCGCCGCGGTCAGCGCGTGACTATAAACCCACTGGTGACGTGTGGACATTGTAAGTTCTGCATTTCGGGCGATACGCATCTCTGTGGGCAGCGCCAAATCATCTCAATGCCGCCGCGGCCCGGTGCCTTTGGTGATTACGTCACGATTCCGGAACGTAATGTTGTTATGATTCCTGATGCGATGCCGTTCAGTGTCGCGGCACTGGCCGAACCTTTGGCGGTATCCTGGCATGCGGTGCGCATTGGGGTGGAATTGTTGCGCCAGCCTTTGGCGGTTGCCTCCTGCTGCGTGCTGGGGGGCGGGGCCATTGGGCTGGGTGCGGCCTTGGTGCTGCGCCGCTTTGGCGCCCACGAAATTCATTTAGGTGAGCCAAATGAAAAACGCCGCGCCACTGCAGCAGCGGCCATGACATTGAACGCTTATGCACCAGGTGGCCGTAACGAACCGGCTCCGGCCTCAGTTGATTTTGTGATTGATGCTGTCGGTGCCAAAGCCACCCGTGAGGCGGCCAGCCGTCTGGTCAAACCGGGCGGCGTTATCGTTCATGCGGGCTTGCTACCGGGGCTGGATGGTTTTGATGTTCGTCGGATTACCCTGCAAGAAATCACGGTGCGTGGCACCTATTGCTACACCCAAGGTGATTTCCATGACGTTGTGAGTACACTTGCGAACAAAGGCTTTGGCGAACTCAACTGGATGGCGCAGATGCCGTTGAGCGCCGGTGCGCAGGCTTTTGCCGGCATTGACCAGGGCGAATTGGCCGCTGCCAAAATCATACTAATTCCCTAATATGCTTGGAACTTTGCCGGGTGTCCTAGGACACGTCCCATAACTTCACGGTCTGGTCATCGCTGGCTGATGCCAGCGTGTTGCCGTCTGGAGAATAGGCTACGCAGAAAACCTTGCCGGTGTGGCCGCTCATGGTGTTGGTCACCGTCCCGCTGCTGACATTCCATAATTTGATGGTGAAATCATCGCTACCGGATGCCAGGGTGGTTCCGTTTGGCGAAAACGCCACTGATTCAACCACTTTGGTATGTCCGCTCAGGGTGCGAATTTGGTTGCCGTTGGCAATATCCCAGAGTGTGATGTGGGTATTGCTGCTGCCGACCGCCGCTGCCCCAACGCCGGCCGCCGCGATCAGCAGCCCCCGCCGGCTCGGCTTCGGTTGTGCGACCTCACTGAGGCTAGTGTTGTCACGCAAGCGATCATTGGCCGGGGCATTCCGCGGCGCTTCAGCCGGCTTGGGCGCGGACTGACTGATCTGTGTCTCGAAATGCGAGATTTCAGTCACCGGTTCAAGCACAGTAATCGGTGATTTCGGCTGTTCAACTGGTTTGACAGGGTCAACGGGCGGCGGTGCCGGCGGTGGGGTTTCTACCGGCGTCGATGGTTGAGCATGCTCATTATAGTGCGATACCTCCGGCGCATCGCCGTTCGGCTGTGAAACCGTCCGGGGCGGGCCGTTGAGTACCCGCTGCAACACTTCCACCAGATATTGCAGATGTCGTTCCATTGGCTCCGTAAAGGCATCCAGCCAATGCGGCATCGAGAGGAAAAATTCCAGAGATTTGGTGGGTTCCACATCCTCAATCCGCAGCGGAATGATAGGAATCCCTAAATGGACCGCTCGCTCAACCTCGCGCTTGACCTGCGGCGAGGCATTGGCCCAGGCGGAAAAAACCAGCACCATGGCGTGTGCGCTGGCCAGCGCTTCAATAATTGATTCGCCCCAGTCGGCTGAGGGCAGAATGTCGCGCGGGGCGATCCAGCAGCGGATGTGGTCGGCTTCCAGCACGGCGCAAACCGCATCGGCGACTGGTTTGTCCTGCTTTGCGTAGCTGATGAAAACATCATGGGCCATGTTACAGAAGTAACATTAAAACCTGAGGGAAAAAGAATTTCTGCCGCCAAATGTAACAACATGCCGGTTAGACGTGGGCAGCCGGGCTTTCAAGCGGAAACCGCAACCTTAACTGGTTGCGGCCGTTCAATCGGGCGTAGGAGATATCCGGGCAGAAACGTTTCAAGAGATTCAAGCCCAGCCCGCCCACTTTCGCCTCAGCCAGGCTAGCCGGACGGGGCTGTTCGGTGACGGCCAGCGGGTCGAATGCCGGGCCACAATCCTCAACCACTAACTCCGCAATGGCTTGTGAAGCCGACAGCCTGACCTCGATTTTATCCTCGCTGCCGGGCGCGTAGGCATGCATTGCCACATTCATCACGGCTTCTTCAGCCACCACCTGCATCTTTTGCACCAGCGGCTTCGGCAGACCAAGCTTCGCCGCCGCATCTTCAAACCAGGGGTAAAGCCGCGACAAATCTGCTATTGCATTGGTAATACGCAATATTTCCGGCGCGGCCCCCGGCGCGGACATCAAGCTATCAGGCGGCAGGGCTGACCGCCGCAATCGCAGCAGCCTCATCGGTATAGATGGCGATCAGCTCATCAATGCCGCTGGTGGTGATCACTTCTTCGACCGCCGGTTGTGGTGAGAGCAGGGCAACCTTGCCACCTTTGCTCATAATCGCCTTGCCGCTCAATACAATGCTGCGCAGACCCAGCGAGGCCATGAAATCGACACCGGAGAGGTCGATCACAACATTGCGGCGGGACCCGCCAACAATGCTCATTGGCATGTCGATGTCCGCGGCTCCGGCAATGTCGATACGGCCAGTGATGACCACCTTGGTAATTCCGCCCGCAAGATCTTCAATAACGATTGGCATAAATAACTCTCCCTAAGCCGCGGGCCGGTCTTTGGCCCATCTGTTTTGATTAATGACAGAGGCGCAATAGGCTTACAAGAGAGCCAATTGAGCTTAATATCCCCGACAAATGAGCATTAGATGACATTTTCGTGGTATAATTGTTTCCGGATCAACAATCGGACTAGAAGTAACCATGGAACAAGATGATGACAGCGTGGAACAAACCGTCGTTGGGCGGAGCATTATTGCACCTGTCCCGGTTGTGGAATTCGGCCATTTTCTGAGCTTTACCGTCACTGATGTATTTTCAAGGGTGCAAATTGCCCAAGGCGGCGCCACCATCGGTAGAACCGCGCCGGCTGAGGTGGTCATTGCCAGCCCCGAGGTATCGCGCCGCCATTGCCGAATTGAAATTCAAGGCGATTACGCGATCCTAACCGATTTAGGCTCCACCAACGGCACCCGCATTGATGGCGTCCGGCTGGAGCGCCCCACCCGGCTGCTGAGCGGGGTGCAATTTACCCTGGGCTCGTTGGTGGTGCGTTATGAGCGCCGCGATTCCCGCGAAGTGGCGGACGAGGCCGAGTTGAGCGCTGATTTGAAACGCGCCGAGGATTATGTCCGCGCCATTTTGCCGCAACCCATCACTGAAGGGCCGATCAGGACCGAATGGTGCTTCATTCCCTCCACCAAACTGGGCGGTGATGCGTTTGGCTATCAATATCTCAACGAGACGACCTTCACGGGGTTCTTACTGGACGTCTCCGGCCACGGCATTGGCTCTGCCATGCACGCCGCCAATGTCGCCAACACGTTAAGGCGCCGGGCTTTGCCGGGGGTGGATTTCCACGACCCGGCAAAAGTGGCGGCAGGGGTCAATGAGGTGTTCCCGATGGAGGAGCATAACGGCCTCATGTTCTCGCTATGGTGTTTCTCCTATGATCTCCCATCCCGGCAACTGACCTTCTGCGCCGCCGGGCACCATCCGTCATTTCTGGTGGTTCCAGAGGCAGCAGAGGCTACCAACCTATGGCAGCGCAGCCCGGTGATCGGCATGCTGCCGTTTGGCAAATGGGTGAACGGCACTGCTCAAATGCCGCCGGGTGCCAAGCTGTTTGTCTTCAGTGACGGTGCGTTCGAAATTGTGTCCGCTGATGGTGATCAATGGAGCATGGAGAATTTACGCAGCATCCTCATGCAGCCTGCCATTCCCGGAATGGATGAGCCGCAGCGTCTGTTCAAGGCGGTGCGGGCCGCTTCGAGACCAGGGCCGTTAGACGATGATTTTTCAGTGATGATGGTGACGTTCGAATAGATATCTGCCACTTAAGCCTGCTCAACACTGTCCAGAATGACAATTCTGTTTGGTTGCGTGCTTTGGCTGGCCCGGCGGCTGGTAACCGGTTTAAGCCAGGTGCGACGGGTGCTGGCGGCTTTAGCGGCAGTAAATCTTTGTTTCAATTCGGCGCTAATTATGTTAGAAGCTGGGCAGTTATGGGAGTTTCGTTATGAATAAATCAGTGATTTCATTGCTGTTGGGTGGCGTTGTGGCGGGGGCGGTGCTTGCCGGTTCCGCGCATGCCCAGAGCAGCCCCTCGGCCGATCAAATTATCAATTCCTTGAAACCCACCGGCGCGGTAGGTGACACCACCCGTGGGATCAAGCCATTGGCCCCAGGTGGCACAGGCAACCCAGCGGCCCCGATGGGCACCATGGCCGCAGCTCATCCCGGTGGCCCGACCGGCATCCGCACCACAACCTCGGCGCCGACCGCAAATCTCAATGTTGAGTTCCGTCCCGGCTCTGCGGATTTGACGCCGCAGGCGATTGTGGTGCTCAACCATCTCGGTCAGGCACTGACAAGCGCGCAGCTCTCATCTTATCATTTCAAGATCGTTGGCCACACCGACACCACCGGTAATGCCGCCGGCAACCTCACCCTGTCGCAGCAGCGCGCCGCGGCGGTGAAGACCTATCTTGCCACCAAGTTTGGTGTATCGGCGGACAAATTGCAGGCTACCGGTGATGGCGAGGCCGACCTTTTGGTACCCACCCCGCCGAACACGCCAGAGATGCGAAACCGCCGGGTGGAAATCGTCAATCTCGGCCAATAACATCTAAAGCTTCGCCTACATGCTAAATGACGGGCTGGATCCGGACCAGAGAATCCGGATCCTCCCGCAGCCCAAGCAAAAGAAAGCCGGAATTTCGGTCGCATTCGGTGGCGTTCTGGCTTTCGTGTGCGTCGTTCTGCTGGCAGCTGGCGCTTGGTTCATGTTGAAGCACGCCCCCCCCATCCCGATTGACACCGAGACCGAGGCGCAGATTGACGCCGCCCAGCCGTGCGACACAAACGTTTCGCGCTTTGCGCCCGACCCGGAAATTGTGGTGCTTGATTTTCCGAACCTCACGATCCAAGGGCTGATGCTCGATCGCGTGGCAGCGCTGATCGAAAAGGCCCATCTGCCGCGCAATCAGGTGCTCGATGATGTTGATCTCCGCGAGGCCATCTATAATTGCGGCGACACAATCGAGAGCTATTACTACGGCCATGACTACAAGGCCGCTGACCTCGCCAGGTTCTTCCAACTGGCGGCGCAGCAGAACATCACGTTGAACGCCAATGAGCTATGGCTGAAGCGACTGCTCAACCAGCTTGGCTGGCTAGACCCAGGCGCCGTGGGGGCGTTGATTACGCTGCCGGCTGCCCGGCCACCCGTCACTGAGACGATGCGTGCCGTGATCCTGCATCATGAAATTTCGCACGGCGCATTTTATACCGTTCCGGCTTATGAGGCTTATGCGGAAGCCTTTTGGGACAGCCTTACCGATGCTGACCGCGCCGCCTTTACCAGTTTTCTGGGTACTGAGGGCTATGATACTCACAACACGAACCTGATGCTGAATGAAGCCCAAGCGTATCTGGTCTTTACCCCTGACGCGCAATTTTTTAATGCTAAGGTAGTCGGCATGCCGCAGGCGCAACTTGATACGCTACGTGAGGGTTACATTGCCAACATGCCGAACTTCTGGCTAACCGCAATGGCCACTGAAACCTTACCAGTGGGGCCCGCAGCTAAAACCTGCACCACCAACTGAGTCCTGCAACATGGAATTATTGTTTTGGTTGGGTAATAATCTGGATCGCCGCCACCGAGAGATTCTGGCCTGACGATGCAGCGTTTTGCAGCGCCGCGCGCAGTGCCGGCAGATAATCGCTGGCATTTTCATCTTGTGGACGCCGCACCGAGAACAATGGTGATGAGGTCGCGATCGAGATCACCAGATCAGTGCCGTAGGGCGCGCTCACTTGCCAACTAGCACCACCTTTGGCGGGATCGCCAAGAACCTTGATGCTATTGGCGGGCTGCAGTTTCAGGGTATCGGCCGGGGTGGGATACAGGTGAAACACCGTGCCATCACCGGAGAAATAATCAGTCTCCAGATAACCCGCATATTTCGGCATCATGTTATCAACGGTTATCAGGTCACCATCATGCAATACCGTGGCACCACCATCCAGGCTTGATTTCAGTTGCATGTCCGGCTTGCCAAAGAAATCATGATAGGGGCGGATTGCGTTTAACGCATCGCAATAAGGGCCATCGACCGTCTGCACCGACGATGCCGGGACTATATTGGGTGGCAGTGAATTGATCGCCGCCGTCAGGGCGGCCTGCGGGGCACCGGCACCGGCCAGGCCGGTGATGCTCGGCTGGCTGGCGCCATCAGTGCCACTGAGGAAAGTGCAGGGCAGCGAGGCGAGCGTGCCGGATAATATCGACAGGCGCTGGGCTGCGGTCATTGCCGGGGCCGCGGCTGGCACCGTGACAGGGGGCGCGCTGACCGTGGCGGGCGGGGCTGGGGTATGGCTGGTCAGAAAATACGCCGCCACCCCCGCCGCCAGCAGGCCACCCGCGCCGATCCCGCCCAGCAAAGCCACCGGCAACGGTTTTTTCGCAAGCACCGGGGCTGACTTGTTGGTAGTATGGCTGGCGGCGGGCACTGGCTTGGCCGCCGCCTGTGCTGCCAGCGGAATGGTGCGGCTGCTAGCAACCATGGTTGCATCATCGTCACTGGCGTCTTCGGCGATCATCCCAAGCCCTGCCGCCACCTTATTCTCGAAAGCATCCCGCAGGGCGCGGGCAAATTCACCAGCCGAGCCAAACCGCTCTTGCGGCCGTTTCGCCATCGCCCGTTGCACAACGCTATCAAACGCCTGCGGCACATTCACCGAAAGCGCTGACGGCGGCGGCGGCTCAGTGTTCAGCACTTTGTGCATAATGGCGGTCAGCCCACCCTCGAAGGGTTTTTCGCCGGTGAGAAGTTGGTAGAGCATCACGCCGGATGAATAAATATCGGTGCGCAGATCAACGGTCTGCCCCATGAATTGTTCCGGCGACATATAGGAAGGCGTGCCCAGCATGGTACCGGCCTGAGTCATGCTGCTGCTCTCGATGCGAGCGATGCCGAAATCGGCGATCTTCACCTCGCCGGATTTTGTTAGCATGATGTTGGCGGGCTTGATGTCACGGTGGATCACGCCACGCTCATGGCTGAATTGCAGCCCGGCCAGCAGCCCTTCCATAATCCGTACAATCTCGCTGGTCTGAAATCGTTCTTTTTTATCAAGCACATGCTTCAGCGTCGTGCCGTCAACAAATTCCATGACGATATACGCCAACTCGGGTGTCTCGCCGTAGTCGAATACCCCCACGATGTTAGGATGGCTCAGCCTTCCGGCAGCCTGCGCCTCACGCTTGAAGCGGGCCAGCTCCTCCTGTGCCTCGGCGTCACCGGCGTCCGGCAGCCGCACGGTTTTGATGGCCAGGCGGCGGGCGATGATCGGGTCGAACCCTTCATACACCGTGCCCATCGCACCTTTGCCCAGAATCTGCAGGAGTTCGTATTTACCTAAATATTCGGCCATGAGAGTTTATAGTCCGGGCTTTGGGGAATCGGAAAGGGCCGAAAGCTTGGAATTTCCAATCGCCCCGCCGTCCCCGATGACAGCAAAAGCGGCCCAGAAAAACGGATCGGCGATGTTTGCGGCCATGCCGTGCCCGGCATTATCAATCAGCGCCAGTTGCGCCGCCCGTAAACTGCCGGCTACCCCGCCATCGGCGCCGCTATGCAGCCGGTTTAGCGTATCCGCCACCAGGTAAGCGGATACCTGATCGTTCACCGACCATTGCGTCACCATCATGGCCCGCGCCCCGGCATAGAAAAAGCTGCGTGCCAAACCTGATAACGCTTCGCCACCGGCGGCCCCGCCACCAGTGTTGCAGGCCGAAAGAATAACCAGGTTGGCATCCAGATGCAGGTTGGTGACATTGCCGGTATTCAGCAGCGCCTGATCGGCTGAGGTGGCACCGGCGGGTGCCGAGGTCACAATCGCGGGCTGGTTTTGGCAGGGCAGGTCGGTTGGCAGCAGAGCATGCGTGGCAAAATGCAAAATCTGGAAATTCTTCAACGCCGCTGCCTCAACTTTCGGTACGGTGAAGTCAGACCCCAGTAACTCATCGGCGGGCGAAGCGCCGAAAATTGCGGCGCCAGCCTTCAACTCAAGCTTTGCATAGGGCAAACGCGGCAGCCCGGCGAATTCGGCGGCACTCTCGCCGCAGCTGGAGGTATTATAAGTGGCTTGAGCTTGCGGCAGCGTCACCGGTTGGAAATCGCCAAAGCCAAACCAAGGGTTTTTCGCAGCCGACGTCCCCTCGATCCGGCGTAGCGAGACAAAGTTGGATGCCGCCGGCACATAGGACAGGTTGGTCTCGCGGATCAGCCAAGGGGCGGCGGCGAGATTATCCGCGCTGGCAGGGCCGGTCGGCAGCAAAGCAAATGGCAGCGCCATCAGCGCTCCGGAGGGGGCAATCACCAATTCATGTACCTGCGCCATATCGGCCCCAAACGGTGCCAGTGTCAGTTGGTAGATTTTACTGGCATCCGCCATATCATAAGGTGGCAAACCGCTCTGCGTTGGCTCGGTGCTTGCCAACACCGATTTGACCAGCTGGGTCATCCCGGCATCAGAAACATCACTGCTCGCAACTTGAATTTTGCCGTTCTGCATCATGAACAGCCAGGTCCTGCTGGGGGTTGCGGTGATGCCTAGAAACCCCTCATCCGGACGCAACGCCTTCAGCACATCCTGGGCCGAAACCACCTGCTGCACCAACTGCCCAAAATTCGGCGCCGCTGCCTGCACGGCCTGGTTATCCGCTTGCAAATTTTTATTGGCCGCAGCAATTTGTTTATCGATATCAGCCAGAGTTTGCCCCGGCGTCACCGACGCTGCTGCCCCCGGCGTTTTCACGAACCGGTCGCGCGCTTCATACAGTGACGCCAGCTTCGCCTGATCATCCTGCTGCGCCCTGATTGCCGCGGCAACTTTCGGGTTTGACGAGCTGCTGGAAAGCCGGGCCGCCGCCTCGCCAATTTCGCGCGCCGTCACGCTGCCCTGCGCCAGCTCGGCGGCTTCAAACATTTCGCCGTGCAATGATTGCGCATTCGCCGTGTCCGCCTTGGCCGCATCGGCAAACACCTCAAGGCAGGGACCAATCAATGCAGCCGAACTGCCACGTTGCAAGGTCTTCAATAAAGCCACGCCGCTGCGGCATGATTGCAAAGCAGTTGTTTCATCGCCTTGGGCACGTTGAGCGCCACCTTGCAGCAAATCGGTCTCGGCCACTGGGAATGACCCCGGCAGGGCGGCGGAAAAATTATCGCTGGCGGCGGCCAACAGCGTGATCGCACTGCCGGTCTTACCAGAGTTTGCGGCCAGATTAGCGTTGGTCCGGTCAAGCCGTGCGCCCAGCAGTTCCGGGGCAAGGTCATTAGCATTGGCAATCTGTTCGGAAAGCATCACCGCATGGCCACTTTCCTGGTCCTTGCCAAGCGCATGATCGGCAATCGCCTCGTAACGCAGGCTTTCAATCGCGCCCAGTAGCGCTGTTTGCGTGACCGGCCCATTCAAGCGGGTTTGTTCGGCCAGATCAACACTGGCACCTGGTGAATGGCTCACGGCAAACATCGCGGTGTTGTTGTTTTGTGCTGGCTGGGCCTGCAATAATTCCGGCGGCAGCAGGGCGGTGTAGGCCGCATAGGCGGCCTTCAGCAGTTTCACGGCTGCCTCGTAGTGATCCTGGTTGAGCTGATCCAGCCCCTGATAATGCAACAATTTCGCTGGCGCGTTCGGGTCCGTTGACTGCGGCGCCAGCTTAGCTGCGCTGGCAAACAGGCTGGCGGCTTCAGGAAATTGCGCCTGATCCGACAGGTTCAACGCCAACTCCAGCATCGGCTCCACAGTGGCCGGATTGCTTGCGCCAATTTTTTCTTGCTGCAGGGCAAGGGCGGCCCGGTAGGCAATCACCGCCGAGGAAAAATCCTCGGCCTGGTTGGCTTGGCTGCCCAACTGCATCAGGCTGTCATAATGGCCGATATCGCCGGAGCTATAGGCCTGAGCCGCCAGCCGCTGCACCAGTGCTGCGTCGGTACTGGCAATTGTTGCGCTGCTGGCCTGTGACGGCACGATCTTGCCGCTCAGCACGCCGATCGCCCGCTGCAATGGTGGCAACGCCGGGGCCACGCCATCGCCGTAATAAACCTTGCCGTTGATCACGCTGACCAGAGCCACATGCGGCCAGCCGCCGATGCGTTGCGCACAGGTGAGAATGACAGCCGGCACGCCATCAAGAATCGTTTCAGCTTGTGGCGCACCACATGAATATGAGGCTTCCAGACCGGCTCGCCACGGGCTGGCGGTGGCTAGCAGGGTAATGTTGTCCGCCGGTGCCGCGCCACCATCGCGCACCTGTGCGCTCGGCTGGTCCCAACTGCCGCAATACACATCCAGCCCCGTGCCATCGGGCTGGCTGGTGCAGCTTTCGCCGGCGGTGTTCTGGCCAATCGGCGCGCCGCCCGCGGTAGCGTTGGCATTCAAGCTGGAATCATAAGCCGATTTCGGCGGGCTGGTGCAACCGTTCAGGGCAGCGCCAAGTAACAGCACCGCCATGCCCAGCCATTTGGAAGTACGGTTCATCAAGCGCCTTCCCTAGAAATCATGCATGGCAATGCCGGGAAGCTGGATATTTTTATCCAGCTTCCTGCGCTTGCGTTCAGTAATATCAAAGTCACCCAGCGGGTTGCCGTTAGGCAGGGTCTCAACATATAAAACCACACAATCCACTGACCCGATCGGGCAGGAATTGATCTGGAATTTTGACGATGGATCAATAGCCGAGGACTTGCCAGACGCCGGTTGCCCGGAAACGCCATCAATCGTTCCGGTCAAATTCACATCCGACCCGTTGATGATTTCAAGATGATAAAGATCAACATTGCCCGATATCTTACCGCCAGTTCCGGCATCAAACACCGCATCGACAGGCGGCCCAAACAGGCCGTTCGTGCCGGTATCAAAACTTATATTGCCGCCAACATTATTGGGACTCAACGCAGTGAGGAAGAAGATGGTGGCGCTTAAATTCGTGGTACCCAGGAACTTCACGGTGTTGAAGCGGGCCGAATTGGCACCATTGTTGATGAAGAAGATGCCTTTCTCAACGATGCTGGGCGCATAGAGCACCGAATCAATGCCGTTGCGCGGCCCGCTTGCAGTGCCTGAGGCTTCGCTGCCGCTGAAGAACAATCCGCCGTTGGGCGAACCTGAAAGAATTATCTGGCCGGTTGAACTGATGCTGATGACATTGGCCACCAGCGGCCCTGCAATCGTCAAGGGACCCGTGTTGTCTAGCAAAAACAGACTGTCGCCCATCAGGAAGCTGCCGATGGTACCGATGTCCGTCAGTGCTGTGAAGGACGCGAGGCTGCCGGCGGTGCCGGTCAATGTGGCGGTATTGAGCGTGCCGGCGTTATGGATCACATCGCCATAGGTGGCGAAATTTAAATCCCCGCTGATGAGATCAGTGCCTGATAGCGCAATCGTATCGCTCGGTGCGGCAACACTGAATACAGCATTCTGTGCGCTCAATGAGCCGCCGGGTTGGATAATATTCCCGGCCGCATTGATGGTCAGGTTATTACTGATCGAGCTATTTCCGTTAAGCGTGAAATCCCCTGCAGACTGCAGGCTGGCATTTTGTGCCATTACGGTACCGGAAATCCCATCCAAACCGTTTACGCTTAACGTGCCTGGTGTGCTGACACTGCCGAGCGATATAATATTGTTGGCACTTACAAGGGTGATCGAAGCGGCATTGGCGTTAAGCACATTGGCGCTGATATCACCAGAAGCTTGTGTTATGGCCCCGTTGGTGAACAGCCCCAGCGTGCTCCCGGCGTTTATCACGCCTTGTACGCTGAGCGGGCTGGCATCAGTCAGATTTAGGCTGCCAGCGGCAGAAAAATCCCCCAGTATGGGAATTATATTGGTCGCTTGTTCAAAATTCGCGCTGCCGCCAATTGTCCCGCCATCGCTGGTCAATGCGGCAGCTGAGATAAACCCGCCAGTTTGCGTGATGTTACGCGCATCTCCAAAGGCGAGCGTGCCTCCGGCAAACACCGCACCGTCGATAATCAGTGACGCTGTATCATAGAGCGTGATCGCTCCCGTGGCAGCAAAATTGCTCAATGTCCCGATATTATTGCCGGCATTCAAATCCACGGCACCGGCAATGGTGGTGGCCCCGGTGGACAATGTTGCCGCACTGATCTGGCCAGTTTCAGTAACGCCGTTGCTACTGGCAAGCTGTAGAATTCCGGTTTGAATTTTGCCGTTAATCGCCAGTCCCGTTGCGGAGAGCGTTGTGTCAAGTGCCGAAAGGCTACCGGCGATTGTCAAAGCTCTCCCGTCAATAAGGTTAAAGTTGCCATTACTGTCTGCAAAATTGCCAAGCACGGCGATGGTATTGCCGCCACCCGCCAGCGCAACGGCCCCCGCCGCCGTGCCGCTCAGCGTGCCGGTGGTGATGGCGCCGGTGGATTCCGAGATGCTCCCCAGGCTGTTAAGCGCCAGATTGGCGCTGCTGATTGATCCGGCAAAATCCAGGCTGGCAGCACTCAGCGTGGCGTTGCCCGAGAGGCTGA
>JAQNCT010000043.1 GCA_029077825.1 Acidocella sp.
AGTGCCAGTAGAATCTCGATCATCGAAGACGGCATCAAAATGAATGCCGGTCGCCGACGCGGATACGCGCGCGATTAAAGCCGCCGAAACTTGATTATCGCCGACAATCACCACTTGGCTGGTATAATAGCCTGCTGTTACCAAGGCGCGGATGGCACGGGCGATAAAAAGGCGACCGCAGACCAGCAGGCCAGCCCCGCCGACATAGAATAAGCCAAACCAGAGGCGGGAAAATAACGCAGGCTCATGCGTCAGGGCAGCGGTGGCTGCCAGCATCAGGAAAATAAACGACCAGCGCGGCACTATTTCCATCGTAGCCCGAACCGGATCCGACAGTTCGCGGATGTCATAGAGCTGACCCTGCGTGAAGCTGATCAGGCAGAGCAATGATGTACCGACGAACACGAGGCCGTAGCGCAGCGGTATGGCCCCGCCCGTGCTGTCGGCAATTAGATATCCCGCAAGCGCCGCGCCGTTTACGGCAGCAAAATCGGCAAGCTGCGCGATGAAACTCAGTTTCCAGCCGACCAGAAGCTTGGAACAACGCCGGCTTAGCACGCTACCCGTATGTGGAAGCGCCAAGTCATCCTGGAATGCAGCCTTCGACAACTCGGCCATTGCCGCGTCCCACCCGTAAAAGACCACGGAAATTACCGCTCAGTGTAGATTATACATCTAAGGTTGTATTGTCTATCAAAAATATAACTTTAAATTTACTAAATCCGCTCAAATCCAGAGTTACATGACCGAGACGGAACGGTGCATCTGCGGGTCGGCACTGATCGAGACCAACCTGATGCCACATTTGTCACCAGACTGCATTACCACTTCACCGGTGCCGACATGGTATCCATTAGCGAAGATACGTAAGCTTTCGCCGACCAGTTGATCAAGCACCAGCAGCGCACCAGCTTGCAATTCAGCAAGGCGGATGAACGAGAGGCTGGTGCTGCCAAGTTCCACCGTAAGCCGGACTGTCACCCGGTCCGCCGATGTTGTCTCTACGAGTGGAGCAGCATGGCTGATCAGTGCCGCCCTCTCATCAACCACCATATCGCGCGCCGGGCAGAACGCCAGGCTGTGCGAGCGGC
Source organism: Acidocella sp. (assembly GCA_029077825.1). Taxonomy (GTDB): domain Bacteria; phylum Pseudomonadota; class Alphaproteobacteria; order Acetobacterales; family Acetobacteraceae; genus Acidocella. The sequence goes on from JAQNCT010000043.1 coordinate 1,092, forward strand.
GCGATTTTTCGGCAACATTGCTGAAGCGGGGCGTGCAGCACATAAAACCTTCGTGCTGGCCATAATCAGCGGTAAACAAATCAATGCCGCCAGACACCGCGATGGCTTCCGGTAAAATAAAACATGGCAAAACATGGCCGCGCTCCAAAGCATAAAACACCCCGAGAGGGACATCGCTGCGCACGATCTCCAGGCGAATTTCAAACGGCACCTTGTCAATCAGCGGTGCCAAGCCCAACATCCAGCGCTGATCCGCCGCCGATGAACCAGCAATGCCAAGTTGCGACGAGACCTTGGTCTCCAAAGGTTCAAAGCCGGCATAGGGGGCAATGAAACGGATTGAACCGATGCCGATAGGGGTTTCAAAAATGCCGGTTGTTGAGATCATCCAGTCCTGCTCAGCGGCAATGGTCAGCATGCTGGTGGTGGTTTCATATTGCGCCACCGTCCATTTCAGCGTCATTAGATTGGCAAAAACCTCAGCGATGGCTGTGTAGGTTAGCTCCACCATCTGCTTGGCGACGCGCGTTTCCATGGCGGAAAGTTCAGTGCGGTAGAACATATCCGAACTGGTGGCGCCACACATGCCATCCACCACCGCGCCGATCAAATCGCCCTCAATCGCCACGATCACTCGCCCATGCAGAGGCGCCATCTCGGCAATGCCAGCCAGCATAATATCAGGCAAGGATGCCAAAGCCGCCTCATGGCTGATCACCCCATTAATACAGCTCAGCAGACGCACATTGCAGCGCATTTTTTGAAACAACATGAAGCCGATTTTGCGCATGATAACATCAGACTGCGCCTCCATTAGCGCGGAACGGCGCTGCGGCGTTCTGCCGGAAGCCAAAAGGTCCAGGGCCGGAAGATCTGTCACCTGCTCCAACATTCGTATGCCGCACTCCCTGCCAAGCCGCGAAAAGATATAACCAGCATAGTGAGATATTGGTTAAGGCAGAATTTCCAGACGTAGTTTTGATGGAAATAAACCAAAATTTGACCAACGTTAATACATTGCTGGCTCAACGATGGCACGACCGATCATTCTTAATCATTTATCATTCAATTGCCTCTAAAAAAACTCTGACAGACCCTCACAGCTCAAGAGAATAATTAACCATGGCCACCATTCTAATTCTTGATGACTCGCCGACCATTATTATGAGTCTGTCGCAAATTCTCACAAAGGCCGGATATGAGGTTGCTACGGCGACCAACGGCAAGGAAGGCGTCCAGCAGATCAATGACGGGCTAAAGCCAACGGTGATACTTACGGATCTTAACATGCCGGAAATGGATGGCATTGCCTTCATTAAGGAAGCACGGAAAGCCAGCGCTACGAAATTCACCCCGATTATTGTTCTGAGCGGTGATTCAGACGGGCGCAAGCGCGATGACGCCCGGACAGCCGGCGCTTCAGGATGGCTGACCAAGCCGCCACAAGCAAATCAACTGCTTTACGTGGTAAAACAGCTCTTGCCAGTTGCATAAAAAAAGCCCGAGCTGTTGCACGGCAACATACGAGGCGACAACAACGGGACGCAGCCATAGATGGAATTTTCAGGATGCCCGTAAAAAATCAGCAAATAATTATCTGGATTTTAACATTCTCATTGTTAGATTCGCATCAAATGACATTGTAATTTTAAAACTTAGTGTGGTCCCATGCAAGACATTCCGATTATTGGCAAATTCTTCACGATCATGGTTAGTTTTGGATTATTTGTCATCGTTTCGATCTATTATTCGAGCGCTCAGATGTCGGCGATACAAACCGGCTACATCAATGTGGCGCAAGGCACATCAAGCGCGGCGACATTACTGGCATCGGCAAATCGAGCCTTTGTCGCCGGACGCGAGGATGTCGCTCAACTGTTGATTGAGACAACAGCAAAAAACAAGCAAACAACCTTGGCCTCCCTCGCCACGGATAGTGCAATGTTTAACGAGAATATGAGCCACGCCGCCCTGCTTGATCCCCGGCATCAAGTCGATATCATCGCATTGAAGCGACAAGCAGATAGTATTTTCGGACAAGATTGCCAACCAACCATCACCATGGGCAAAAACGCCGCTTCCGCCGACGCTAATCTGGCGGCGCAGTCAGAGTTTTTGCAGCATTGTGCGCCGTCATTTCCGGTGATCGTGCAAGCCATGATTGCGGAAAAGAAAAACCTTCAGGCACAAGCTGATCACGACTTGGCAAATTTAGGACGCAGCACGCGACTAACAATTCTAACGAACCTTGGCGTCATCCTATGCGGGCTTATGGCCACGCTGGCCGGTGGCGATTTTGCAATTCGCCGATGGATCGTGGCACCTTTCAAAGCCTTATTAGGAACCATGGATCATCTTTCCAGCAATGGTTACCAGGCCAATATCCCTGGCTTAAAACGCCGCGACGAGATCGGTCTCATGGCCCGGACATTGTCAAAATTCAAAGAGGCGGGGTTAGAAAAAATCAAGCTTGAGCAGGAGGCCGCGTTACAACGGCAAGCAGTCGCTACAGAACAGCAACGCGTTGAAGCCGAACGTCAAACCGCTGCTCAAAAATTACAAATTGTTGTTGATGCACTAGCGGCCGGTCTCGGAAAACTCGCGGCAGGTGAATTAATATACCGGCTGACCACGCCATTCAGCGAAGAATACCAACAACTATACCGCGATTTTAATGTGGCGATGACGACATTGCAGACGAGCGTTCAATCAATCGCCAGCAATATAAGGGCGGTGCGGGCTGGCACTGGCGAAATGACGCGCGCAGCAGATGATCTTGCGCGCCGTACTGAACAGCAAGCAGCTAGCCTTGAACAAACCGCGGCAGCACTTGGACAAATTACTGAGACTTTACGAAAATCTGCTGAAAATGCTTTGGCAGCACGCAATGCTGTCGCAGCAGCAAAGTCCGATGCTGACCGCTCAAACAATGTACTCAGCGAAACCGTATCAGCTATGGGCGGCATCGAGCGATCGTCAAAAAAAATTAGCAATATTATTGGTGTTATTGATGAAATTGCATTTCAAACAAATCTTCTTGCACTAAATGCTGGTGTTGAGGCTGCGCGTGCCGGCGATGCTGGGCGTGGCTTTGCCGTGGTCGCCACAGAAGTACGAGCTTTGGCACAGCGATCCGCAGAAGCGGCGCGAGAAATCAAAATACTGATTTCGGAATCTAATGCACAAGTTGGAAAAGGTGTCCAATTGGTTGGAGAGACCGGTAAGTCATTAAACCGGATCGTAGAGCAAATTGGCATGCTTAATCAGCATTTGATTGAGATGGCGGCTTCAGCGCATGAACAATCATCCGGTCTAAGTGAGGTTAATATTGCGATCACACAGATGGACCAGATCACGCAGCAGAATGCGGCAATGGTCGAAGAATCAACTGCCGCAAGCCATTGTTTAGCTACCGATGCTGAGGAGTTAGTAAGGCTGATAAATCAGTTTGAGACGGGTGATATCATGCGGCCATCCTTACAGCATTCATTGTTGAAAGCCGTATCAAAGAATGAATCCGGTAAGTTAAAACTGACAGCCAGAAAAATAAATTCATTTGCTGGTCAGTCATCGGCCAATATAAAATCACTAAATCGTCAAGCAGCCAGCGCGACGGCGGTAGCACAGGATAATTGGGATGAATTCTAAGAACAAATTTATAAAACCACCAGTTAATATGGCTGTTGTTGAGTTACCTACGTGTTTTACAACGAGCATAGGCTCTGAATTAATAAGTTTACTATTGGCTCACCGTGGCTCTGATTTACAATTAAATGGTACAAATATTCGGAAATTTGGAGCACAATATTTACAAATCATATTGGCAGCACAAGCGGCCTGGCGTGCTGACAAACATCGGTTCATTATTTCTCCGACATCTGACGAATTGATTGCTGGCAGCGAATTGCTCGGGGCCTCGCTTGAGTTATTTTGTGATGCAAGGGAGCCCACAATATGAGCAAAACTGTTCTAACTGTTGATGATTCTCGCACTATGCGAGATATGTTAAAGCACTCACTTCTTAAAGCTGGATTTCGCGTTCTTCAAGCGGAAGATGGACTTGATGGGCTGGAAGTTTTGAAGACAGAACAGCCAGACGTCATCGTCACAGACCTCAATATGCCTCGGCTTGATGGGTTCGGCTTTATCGAAGCCATTCGAAGCCATGTTGATCACAAATCAATGCCTGTGTTGATTTTGACTACGGAGGTTGATTCTGAAAAAAAAATCCGCGCCAAAGCTGCGGGGGCTACAGGCTGGATTGTGAAGCCGTTTGACCCGGTAAAACTAGTGGATGCCATCCGCCGTGTGGCCGCCTGAGAACGGGAGCAACGTTGATGGACCCAATGGAGGAAATCCGACAGACGTTCTTTCAGGAGTGCGAAGAGCAACTAGGGGAGCTAGAAACCGGTTTGCTTAACATGCAAGCAGGAAATCAATCGGCAGATACTGTGAATGCTGTATTTCGTGCTGTGCACTCAATTAAAGGCGGAGCCGGCATTTTTGGCCTTGATGAGCTAGTTAAATTTGCGCATACCTTTGAAACGACACTTGACAGTGTGCGTTGCGGACGAATGGTTGCGACATCTGGCGTGATGCTAATTCTACTGCGAGCAGCGGATGTATTGGCGGATCTGGTTCATGCAGCGCGAGAAAATACCACGCTTAAACCGGAGCAAACGAAAAGTCTGATCGAAGAATTCACAAAACTAAATATCGAGCCAACTGAAACAAGCTCACCGCTTGCAAATGTCAGCGTTACGCAGACTTCATTATTGGTACCATTGCATCCGCACAATTGGAAGATTACATTTTGTCCTCACCCTGAGCTTTATGTTAAGGCTAATGAACCGGCCCTATTGTTGCGTGATTTACGCCGGTTGGGTGAGGTAGAGGTAGTGCTGGATACAAGCCGGTTACCGGAACTGCATCAAATGGATCCAGATGGGGCCTATTTGAGCTGGACTATTTTGTTGCAATCCGAATGTGATGAAGCCTCGGTTCGTGATGTTTTCGAGTTTGTAGAAGGAGACTGCGATCTCAACATCATGGCCATGATTGTTGAGGCAGACAATCCGGAGGAACCGCCCGAATTTTTTGATGGTTTTGAATTTTTTGTATCGAACAATGTTGAATTACCACCCGCGCTAGCTGCCAGCGAAAAACCAGAGATAATCGTAAAAATAGATAATCTTACAACAAAGCCAGACCCTACCGCCACCGCTACCATTCGTGTCGATCTTGAACGGGTTGATCGTATGATCGACTTGGTGGGTGAGCTTGTCATAAATGAAGCGATGCTGAGTCAGCGTGTTTTGGAAGCTGGTATCGTGCGGGCCTCCGGCGTAGCGGTGGCTTTAGAGGAGCTTGAGCATTTAACACGTGAGATTCAGGATAGCGTAATGGCCATTAGGGCCCAGCCGGTTCGATCGGTGTTTCAACGCATGCCGCGTTTGGTTCGTGAAGTCGCAGCACAAACCGGCAAACAGGTCCGGCTATTAACCGAGGGTGAAAGCACAGAAGTTGACAAAACGGTCATCGAACGGATCGCCGATCCACTAACACACATGATTCGCAATGCCATTGATCATGGGCTTGAAACGCCAGAAGTCAGGCAGGCGTCCGGCAAGCCAGTGGAGGGTACTGTACGGCTGGCTGCATTGCATCGCTCCGGGCGCATTGTGGTCGAAGTGGCTGACGATGGCGCTGGCATCAATCGCAATCGCGTTAAAGCCAAGGCGATTGAAAATCATTTGATCAATGCCGACGCCACTCTGAGTGATGAAGAGATTGATAATCTCATCTTCATGCCTGGATTTTCAACGGCCAGCACGGTGACTGATATTTCCGGCCGTGGGGTCGGTATGGATGTTGTGCGCCGCTCGGTACAAGCGCTGGGCGGTCGGATTACAATTTCATCCAGACCAGGGTTAGGATCAACCTTTACCTTAAGTCTGCCACTCACCCTCGCAGTACTTGATGGTATGGTGGTTAATGCTGCTGCGCACACGCTTATCGTTCCCCTCGGCGCCATATTGGAAACCTTGCAGCCTCGCGCTCAAGATGTGCATCCATTAGATCGACAAATGAGTGTGCTATCATTGCGTGGTGGCTATGTACCGATGTTGGATGTGGCATTAGCGCTCGGCTACCGCAGCGAGGCTATCGACCCAACAAAGTCAGTTGCGTTGCTTGTTGAATGCGAAGGCGGTTCGCAGTCTGTTCTGCTATTTGATACAATTCAAGGCCAGCGACAAGTCGTCATCAAAAGCCTGGAGGCAAATTACCGGGCCGTTCCAGGTATCGCCGCGGCAACCGTAATGGGTGATGGCAGAGTTGCTTTGATTTTGGATGTCGATTCAATTGTATCGACATCACGCCTCGAGCTGCCGCGAGTCGAAATGATGTGCGCGGCTGATACTCTTATGGAAGCGAGTTGAATAATGAGCCCAACATTTGCACCTGACGTGAAAGCGCGTGAACTAATCGCCTTTCGGATTGGTCAGCAGGAGTTCTGCATTAATATCATGGCGGTCCGCGAGATCCGCGGTTGGACAGTGGCAACCGCGCTGCCACACGCACCAGATTATTTGCGGGGTGTGATTAATCTTCGCGGTGCGGTACTGCCCATTATTGACCTTGCCCTTAGGCTAGGGTTACCAAGCAGTGATCCGACAGCACGCAATGTCATTATTGTTGCGCAAATAAAACAACAGCAAATTGGTTTACTGGTTGACGCGGTATCAGATATTTTGACCTTGAATGATGAGCATATTCAACCAACGCCAGATGTAGCATCAGATTTAGTAAAAACCTTCGTGCGTGGGCTGCTGCCGGTAGAAGGCCGCATGATCAGCCTGCTGGCGCTCGACCATGTGCTGCCCGATCATGTGCTTGAGACTGCATGACCACTATGGACACCCAAGCAAAGCCGGATACGCGCAACAATTTGGTAAACAGCGGTGAATTTTGCCTGACCGCTAAGGATTTTGCAGAGATTGCCGCCGTCATGCATCGTGAGGCTGGCATTGCCTTGCAAGATAACAAAGTGAACCTGGTTTACTCCCGCCTGGCAAAGCGGCTGCGCTTGCTGGAACTTAAAAATTTTCACGAATATTGCGATTTGATCAGAGACCAGAGCAGCACGGCGGGCCGCAATGAACGTGACGCCATGATCGCTGCCTTGACCACCAATGTAACTAAATTTTTTCGTGAGCCGCATCATTTCGAACATCTGAAGTCGCATATTTTGCCAAAGCTTATTCATCAGGCAAAACTTGGCCACCCCGTACGCATATGGTCTTCCGCCTGTTCCAGCGGGCAGGAGCCCTATTCCATTGGGTTGACCATATTGAGCCTGCTGCCCGAGGCTGCGAATTACGATATAAAAATTCTAGCAACCGATATCGACCAAAATATGATCGCGCTCGGCCAAGCTGGCAGTTATGATCAATCAGCTTTGAACGCCGTTCCGCCCGCGCTGGTACAGCGGTGGTTTTCAGCCGTCGCGGGTGGCACAGGCGAGATGCAAGTAAATGCGGAACTGCGTAGTTTGGTACGGTTTCGCAAACTTAATCTAATGGGCAATTGGCCGATGCGTGGCTTGTTTCACGCTATTTTCTGCCGGAATGTGGTAATTTATTTTGATTATGAAACACAAAGCCAGGTATGGGGCCGGATGGTGCCGTTACTTGCACCGGAAGCCGCCTTATACATCGGCCATTCGGAGCGAGTTTCTGGCCCCGCTGAAGCGCTGTTGCGCAGCGATGGTGTTACCATCTATCGTCATGCGCATAACATGCGGGTTGCACCATGAGCATCCGCGTTTTGGTGGTTGATGATTCGCCAACGATGCGCCGCCTGATTTCGGCCACTTTGCGGTCTGACCCGATGATCGAGGTTGTCGGCGAAGCCTCTGACCCGAACGAGGCACGGCGCGCCATCAAGTTATTATATCCTGATGTGATAACGCTCGACATCGAAATGCCAAACATGAATGGGCTGGATTTTTTGGAAAAAATCATGCGCTTGCGACCACCGCCGGTGATTATGGTTTCCACCTTAACCCAAAAAGGTGCTGATATAAGTCTACGAGCGTTGGAATTTGGCGCGTTTGATTGCGTTGCTAAACCAACTAGGCAGAATCGTGATAGTTTTGAATCGCTCGTCGAAAAAGTGAAGGCTGCGTCACGCTCGCGGCGGGTGCCGCTTCTCAGGAAGCTTGCGGCCCCTCCCCCGGCTGCAGGTTTTACGCCGAATGGCCGTGTCGTCGCCATCGGCTCTTCAACCGGCGGTGTCGAGGCACTGGTCGAAATTCTGTCGCAGTTTCCGGTAAATTGCCCACCCACATTGATCAGCCAGCATATGCCGGCCAGCTTCACCAAAAGCTTTTCTGAGCGGCTGAACCGGCTTTGTGCCCCGCATGTTGCGCAAGCCACTGAGGGTGCGTTGATCAAGCCTGGTCATATTTACGTAGCCCCTGGCGATGCTCATCTGGAGGTAAAGATTTATCCAGAACCATGTTGCCAGTTAAATCACGGTGATCGTGTAAATGGGCATCGCCCGTCAGTTGACATGATGTTCAGCGCGGTCGCGCGGCAATTCAAGGCCATGGCTATAGGCGTGATTCTGACCGGCATGGGGCGTGATGGCGCAGCGGGTTTGCTTGAAATGCGGCAGGCGGGCGCAGAAACCATTGGTCAGGATGAAGCAAGCTGTGTGGTCTATGGCATGCCCAAGGCGGCTTTTGAGAGTGGGGCGGTAGCACAGCAATATTCACTGGGGCGGATATCTGCGCAAATTCTGCAACTCGCCCAGGCCACACGCAAGGAAGCCGTGGGATGAGAATGAATACACCGCTACCTGAAGAACGTAGCCTGAACATCGTGCAAGGCGAGTATCAGGTGAATAATGATCCACGCACAAAGCTTACCACCATTCTTGGCTCATGCGTGGCAGCCTGCTTATGGGATCCCCTGGCAGGGCTGGGCGGAATGAATCATTTTCTGCTGCCCGGCGTTGATAGCCGACACCCTCAGCCTGGCGGTGCCGCGATGCGCCACGGCGTGCACGCCATGGAACTGCTGGTAAATGGCCTGCTGCAACAAGGCGCTGACCGGCGCAGGCTACAGGCGAAATTATTTGGTGGGGCACGGATGATCAGTGGCCTTACCGATATTGGCGATTTGAACGCAGCCTTTGCTGAGCGGTTTTTGCGCGCTGAGGGTATAGCCATTGTCGGTGGCAGCCTGCGCGGTAACCAGGGGCGGCGCATTCAGTTTTGGCCGGTTTCTGGCCGGGCCAGACAAATTCTCATGGGGCTGGAACAAACGCGCGTGCAGCTGCCGCGCGAATCTATGCCCGTCAGGCCGTCAGCACAGGCTGGCGCGCTCGAATTATTTTAGCGAAGGCTGCCGCACCATGGAACAATTACTGCCCCAAATAAGCACCGTCGAAACACCGCTGGTAAGTCTGATCAGCGCGGTGAGCGATGAGCTGACCGAGCTTGGCCAGTTTGCAGAACAGTTACAGTCAACCCTCAGCCCATCTTTATTACGGCTGGCTGACGATCCGCTTTGTCATCGCAACGTGCAGATGCTGGATTTACTCTCACAGCGCCTGAGTGTGCTGGCGGTGTTTTTTCTGTCGCTTGGTCACGCCGTGCCGCCTGGCTGGCTGATCAATTCCCGCGCTGCCTTGAGCGCTGTAACCCTCTCAGAACTCGCTTGGCGTCTGCAAGGCCACCATAACCCGCAGGAGCATCACCCTGCCGGAGAGTTGGAGACTTTTTAGGCTAGTACCCCAAACACAAAAACCCTGCCCACTTTCGCGGACAGGGTTTTGCAAACCAACAAGCCAATCCGCCGCACCCCGAAGGATGCAGCGGGTTCACCAGACATTAGTCACCCATCACTGGGATCTTCTGGCCGTCAGAGTAGATTGCGTAGGCTTCTTCACCGTGCACGGCATCATCGCCGATCAGCAGTGTTTCGTCATCGAAGCGCAGATTGACAACCAAGCTGATCAGCTTAAGCAGGATAAAGGTGCCGATGACATTATACACGATAATGAAGGCAGCGCCGTAAAGCTGCAGTACCACCTGATGGAAGTTTCCATACCACCAGCCGGTTACGCTGAACGCATCATTCTTGGTGCCGTACCATTCGATCATGTTCGGGTCAGCCAGAATGCCGGTACCAATACCACCGACCAGAGCAGCAACACCATGGGTATGGATAACGCCGAGCACGTCATCAACCTTGCGGAATAAGGCAGTTTTACCCAGCCAATTCCAGGTCATCCAAGGCAGAGCCGCAGCAACAATACCAAGGATGATCGCGCCAGTGCCGTTCACATAACCAGCCGCCGGCGTAATGGCGACCAGACCAGTGATCATGCCGTTGACCGCACCGAGGATGGAAGGACGGCCATAGGCCAGAACGTCACACACGACCCAGGTGAGCAACGCCGCGGCGGTTGCTGTGTGGGTATTCAGCACACCAACGCCAGCATCAGCGTTTGCCGTGAACGGGTCACCGCCGTTGAAGCCGGACCAGCCGAGCCAGAGCAAGCCAGCCCCGGCAAGGGTAATGAGCAGCGAGTTCGGGTGGAAGCTTTCACGGTCACGAGCAATACGCGGACCGACCACAGCAGCGGCAGTGAAGCCAGATGCAGCAGCGGCCAAATGGATGACGTAGCCACCAGAGTAGTCCACCACGCCCAAGGAACCCAGCCAACCGCCACCCCAAAGGGAGTAGGCGCCGATGGAGTAAATGAAGGTTGTCCACAACGGTACGAAAATAATCCAGGCCTTGAAGCTCATACGGCCCAGAATGGCGCCCGCCAAAATAATTGGCGTAATGGCGGCGAACACGAACTGGAAATACACCATCGTGGCCTGGCCATAGCCCAAAGCGGGCATACCAGCAGCTGCTGACGGGATGATGGCCTCTTTTTCCATATTATAAGCGGAAGTTGTTGGGTCAGGGTGTCCAATGAACGCCCCAAGGCCGCCGGGAACTTGGAACCAAGGCTTACCAAATGACATGTTATAGGCCCAAAGGACCCAGACGATCAGCACCGCTGAGAATGCGTAAAATACCATGAAAGCGGAGTTCACCGCCCATTTTTTCTTGACTGCGCCGCCATAAAGCAGAGCGAGCCCCGGAATGCTCATAATGCCCACAAAGGTTGCAGCGGTTAGCTGCCAGGCATTGTCGCCTGTATCGAGCCAATTGCCCGGTAATGCTTGAACTATCATACTATCGTCTCCACTGTTCCCAGCCGTGTGTTGCACAAAGACGCGAACGCGCTTTACGGGCGCTCTGCCCCATAATCCGTCTTGCAGCTTTTATGCCAAATTCGTGAAAACCCCCGGCACGCGAGTCGCGGGGGTTAACCAGAAGTCATCTAAACGACCATGCTCATTTGGCGGGCGGAAAAATGCTTAGAATTTAAGCAAACTGAAATTGAGGGAATTCGTTACAAAACAAACTGATAGGGTAATTTCGTAAAGATATTTAATTATTCTTGAAGAGAAACCAAGCACGTTAATGCCGGCATGGCTTGCGCTCCTCGCAACTCGTGCCAAATTATTCTCATGAAAACAGCCACTGTTTATGATGTCGCGATTATAGGTGCCGGCCCGGTGGGCGGTGCATTGGCCTGTGCCCTGGCCGCCTCTGGCTTACGCATCGCCTTGGTCGACAAGGCAGCTTTACCGCCAATGGAGCACCCTGATTTTGACGGCCGTGCCTACGCCATCGCCAATGGTAGCAAACGGCTGCTGGACGAAGCCGGGCTTTGGGACGAATTGCCATTCGTCCCCTGCCCGATCCTCGGCATCCGGGTAACAGATGGCAAACCAGGCAGACCGCCTTCGCCACTGAAACTGCATTTTGACCATTCAGCCGTGGGCAATGAACCGTTTGGCTGGATTATCGAAGCCCGGGCGCTGCGCATCGCCATTAACCGGCGCCTTAACGAAATCCCCAACATCACCTTGTTTGCGCCAGCCGAAGCGTCGGTCTCGCGGAACACGGATGCCGCGACGGTCCAGATTATAAATGGCCCGGCTTTCACCGCGAAACTGGTCGTGGCAGCCGATGGCCGCAACAGCCAGGTCCGCGCCAAGGCTGGCATTCCTGTCACCCGCATTCCGTATCATCAATCTGCCGTACTTTGCGCCATTGCCCATGAAAAGCCGCATCATGGCCTGGCGCTGGAACATTTTTTGCCCGGCGGCCCGTTTGCACAGCTACCAATGAGCCCAATTCCGGAGCACAAAAATCTCTCCGCAATCGTCTTTACTGACAAAGCCGCCATCGCTGCGCGCCTGCATGAATTGCAACCGGAACGTTTCCATTATGAGATTGCCCGCCGCCTTGGCTCACAACTGGGTAAAATTGAGATCGTCGGCAAGCGCTGGACATACCCGCTCTCCGCTATGTATGCCGCCCGCTATACCGACATGCGGCTGGCACTGATGGGTGATGCCGCGCACGGCGTGCACCCCATTGCTGGCCAGGGCCTGAACCTGGGGCTACGCGACGTTTTGGCCTTCACGGATTTGCTCAAAGCAGCAGGTCCCGGCGCTGACCCTGGTGAACCAGCATTGTTGGCGCGTTATCAGGCGGCACGCAGGCCGGCGAACATGGCGATGCTGGCGGCGACTGACACGCTAGACCGCCTATTTTCAACCAATAACCCGGCCATCAGGTTGGCGCGTGATCTGGGCCTCGCCGCCGTTGAGCGTATGCCACGGTTGAAAGCCCGCTTTATGCGGGTAGCGATGGGGAGCTGAAAAATTATTGAGTGATGCGGGCGCGCATAGCGGGCGAGTGGTTATTTTTTTCCGCGCGCCAGAGGTGCTATGAATTGCGGCTCGGTGTCCCACGGAAATAATATCCAGGTGTCCTGACTAACCTCGGTGATGAAGGTGTCCACCACGGGCTTGCCCGCCGGCTTGGCGTACACCGTGGCAAAATGCGCCTTGGGCAGCAGGCTGCGCACCAGTTTCGCAGTGGTGCCGGTATCGACCAGATCATCGATGATTAAAAACCCGGTGCCGTCGCCCGCCGCAACCGGATATTTGGTGACTTGCGCCTGGCCTAAACTCTCATCGTCATAGGTGGTGATCGAGACGCTCTCCACCAATCGGCATTCTAACTCGCGGGCGATAATCGCCGCCGGGATCAGCCCGCCCCGCGTGATCGCTACGATGCCGACCCAGGGGCCTTTTTCATGCAGGCGCCAGGCCAGCGCCTTGGCGTCGCGGTGCAGTTGGTCCCAGGTAACGATGTAATAATGCTGAGCCATTTAAACCGTAAATTGTTCCGTAATGATGCGCTCGGAAAGAGCACGGTCGGGGTCGAATAACACAGTGGCGCTGATGCTGCGGTCCTCGCTCACCGCCACCGAGACTACATTACGCACTTCGGTAAAATCCGCCACCGCCGCAACTGGGCGTTTGTTAGACTCCAAAATTTCAAACAAAACCTCAACCGTTGAGGGCAGCAACGCACCACGCCAACGGCGCGGACGAAACGCCGAAATAGGTGTGAGCGGCAGTAAATTGGCCGAAAGTGGTATGATGGGGCCGTGCGCCGAGAGATTATAAGCGGTTGACCCGGCCGGGGTTGAGATCAACACGCCGTCGCAAATCAATTCCGCCAGACGCTCACGTTGATCAACGGTGATGCGGATTTTTGCCGCCTGTCGGAGTTGCCTAAGCAGGCTCACCTCGTTTAACGCCAGCGCTTCCTCAACCACCCCGGAGGCCGTAATGGCATGCATACGCAGCGGGTGCAGAATACTGGCCTGGGCGCGGGCCAAACGGTCCCATAAATTAAGCTCAGAGAATTCATTCATCATGAAGCCAACCGAGCCGCAGTTCATGCCGTACACCGGCTTGTTAGTGCCCAGCACCCGGTGCAGACATTCCAGCATCAGCCCATCACCACCCAGTGCGACAATGATATCAGAAGTTTCCGGCGTAGTGTCACCATATACGCCGGTGAGCCGATGACGGGCGGCGATGGCGATTTCAGTTTGCGCAGCGACGAAGGCGACTGTTGTCACGATAATTTCCGATGCTGAATAACCGGCATGTCGGCGCGCACACGCTCCATGAAAGCTTTGTCGATGTTAGCGGAGGTCCAGCCCAGACCATCGGAAGCTTTGGCGACAATATGCCCCCAAGGGTCTGCGATGAGAGAATGGCCATAGGTGAAGCGAACTTCACCACTGGCCTCTTGATGCGGCCCGGTGCAGGCAGGGGCTGCGATCCAGCATTGGGTTTCAATGGCGCGGGCGCGCAGCAAAACCTCCCAATGGTCCTTGCCGGTTTGCAAAGTAAATGCCGCCGGCAGAATAATAATTTCAGCGCCTTGCCGCCGCAGCGCCAGGAATAGTTCTGCGAATCGCAAATCATAACATATCGCCAGCCCTACTTTGAATCCGGCCACATCGGCGACCACGATTTTATTGCCGGCACCGTAAGTAGCACTTTCCTTGTAGCCTTGGCCGTCTGGGGTGGTGATGTCGAACAGATGGATTTTACGGTAACGCGCCACTTCATTGCCATCCGGCCCGAACAGCAGACTGGTATTATAAAGCTGCTCACCATCCAGCTCACCAATGGAGCCGCCATGCAAAGTGATTTTATGCAACCGTGCCAAGTCACGCAGCGCTTCATAGGCCGCCCCACCAAGCGCTGGGGAACCCAGGGCCGGTAGCGTCTCGGCGGCGGCAAATTTCTCGGCGCGCGTGCCCCCCAAACAAGTCCAGATTTCCGGCAATGCCACAAAATCCGGACGGTCAACCAACACCGCACGCTCGATCAACAATCGCGCCTGTTCGATGTTGGCCATCTTGTCGGCGCTGGGCGACATTTGAATAACACTAACCCGCATGCTGAAACCCATAACCTTGCTATTCGCCGGATGGTAAAGCGAAATAGCTTGGCGGCCAAGTGCCGGTTGGATCAGCCAGTCGCAGCGGCCTGAACAACAGCAAGCAGCGATAGCCCGAAGGGGAGATTCGCACGCTGGATCAGATGACGTTCCGAACCGAACAGGGTGGCGAATATCTCATTCAACCACGCTGGCGGTATAGACGTACCAGCCGATTTACCGGGGGGGCGCAGTTTATCAAACTGCCGGGCTGCTAAAGCTGCCGGAAACAGCAGCATATTCGTGTAAGTAAGCCTCGTAATAGAAAAACCGGCTGCCAGAAATTTTTGCTGCAATTCAGATTTTTCATAACGGCGTTTATGATGCAAGGCGACATCGTGCGGCCCCCACAACCGCGCGAACGCCGGCACCGTGATAACCACGCGCCCGCCAGGGGCAAGATGGCTCAGGACAATTTTCAAAGTGGCTGCATCGTCCTCAATATGCTCCAGCACATCGAACATGCAGATTAAATCAAAGGGCTCGGCAAATGCGGGAAGCTGATCTGGCAGAATTCCGGCAAATATATGATCCGCGCGTCCGGCTTTTGCCGCCGCCAGCGTACGCGCGGTCTCATCCATTTCAACCGAGGTGACAATGCCGTAACGCGATAGCATAGCCAGATTACCGCCGGTGCCGGAGCCGAGTTCCAAAATTCTAGCACCGGCCGGTAAATTCAAGCCGCCAATGACTTGATTGAGAATCTGGCGCCGCCCGCGGAACCACCAATGACGCTCCTCGGAGGCCGCCATATCGAGATAGGCTTCATGCTCCATGGGAGCCGCCATGAATCTTCCGAATAAGATACGATGGCCGCTGTTTGGTCTCAATATAGATGCGGCCAATATATTCGCCCAAAAGACCTACGCTGATCAGTTGCACGCTACCGAAGAATAAAACCGCTACCAGTAACGAAGCATAGCCGGGAACATCGATGCCCGTAAACATAGTATGCAGAATGATGAATAGGGCGTAGAATAAAGTAAGGCACGCCGAGGCAGCGCCGAGGTATGTCCAAACTTTCAACGGTGCAGTGCTGAAGCTGGTAAAGCCTTCAAGCGCGAAATTCCACAAGCTTAAGCCAGAGAATTTTGAAGCGCCACGAGAACGCTCAGCGCGCGCATAATCAATTGTCACGGTTTTAAACCCTACCCAGGCAAACAGGCCTTTCATGAAGCGCTGCCGCTCTGGAAGCTGCTTGAGCGCGTCAACGACCAGCCGGTCCATCAACCTAAAGTCACCTACATTCTCAGGAATTTGAGTCTTTGAAAGCCGGTTATGCAACCTATAGAACCAGGCAGCGGTCTGGCGCTTCATCAGGCTATCGTGCGAGCGATCAATCCGCTTTGCTTGCACCACCTCAGCCCCGGCGCGCCAAGCCTCGATCATCAGCGGGATCAAATCCGGCGGGTCCTGCAAATCGGCATCAATTGGGATCACGGCGTCGCCTCGCGCGGCATCAAGCCCTGCCGTCAACGCGGCTTCCTTGCCGAAATTGCGCGAAAGTTCGATGATTTTCAGGCGCGGATCCTTATCCCTCAGCGCCAGAAGTTCCGCCAGCGTCGCATCGGCGCTGCCATCATCCACACATAAAATTTCCCACTCAACATCAGGGACTAAATCCAGGCTCATGCATAATGCTTGATGAAAGTTTAAGGTCATGGATTCTTCATTGAAGAATGGAACAACAATCGAAACCAATGGAACGGCGTTCACGCTACCTTGCCCTTCAGCTCTGTTGTGGTGGAACGGTAATAATCGTCACGTCATCAATTTTCTGCATTGGCCAGTCCAGCCCGGCCAACCCAGCCGAAACTTTGGCCGGCGTTCCAGGCCCGATGACGATATATTGCGTTCTGGTTTTCCAGCAATATAATTTTAATGCACCCAGATGATCCGTGTTCATTCCCAGCAGATAAAAATCCTGGACCGCCTGGTAGGGCTGCATCGGCGCTGGGGCAAACCCAAGATAGCCGCCGGTTTGATGAAACGAAAAATCACTCTCGGCTTGCCAATAGGATGACGGGCCATTGATACCCGATGGTATGATAAGAATTTGCGGCTCTGGCCCAAGCAGGGATGCTACCCGGCCCGGTGCAAAAAACTTCGCGTCTGGGATGTTCATCCAAGCATGATAACTTGGCAGAAGCGCCACGCAAGCCAGCAACCCCATGATGATCGCAAAATTTCGTCGGCCCGCACGCAGTGTTTGCGCCACCCAAAGTGCCGCAATCACCGCCACCAGCAACGACACAAACAGGAAAAACCGGCACGGCAAAGCCGACGACAGTAACGGCAGTTTCATGATTAGCGCCCATGGCAAGGCAAGCTTGGTATAAACGCCACCAAACCATAGTTGAGGCCCGAAGCTGAACAAAATGAAACTTATAAGTGTCACTATCAGAAAACGCGGCAGGCCGATTGCGACATCTTTTCGGAAATATAAATACAGGATCATCAAAAGGGGAATGCCGATATAACCGTCCTGCTCCTGAAAATCATCGAAATAATGTTTTGACAACCCATGAAACCAAGAGCCACCGACGAGATTAATATGGCCGGGCAGGAAAATATTCAGAAAATCAATGGTAAAATAATATGGCCACGCGTCTGGCAGATGGACATAGGAAAGATGGCTTAGCATCGACAGCAGAAATGGGGCGACCAGCACAATCGTTACGGGTGCTGCGGCGAATGCATCAACAACCAGGCGCCGTAATTTGATCCGCTGCTCGGCCAAATACAGCATGGCGAACAGCCACGAGACACCGCCAAAAACGAAAATCAGCGCAAATATTTCGATGGAAATAAAAAACTGCGCCGCCAGCATCAGCCCTGCCAGAAGCGCTGCCTGCCAGCGGCTCAACTCATCGCGCTGACGCATAACAATCACCAGCAGCAAGGCTGGAACCAAGGCGGTAAAATTCAAATTCAGCGCGGCGGTTTCCTGCGCCATTTCATAAGTGGAAAAGCCGAACAGATAACCACCGAACAAAGCCGCCAGCGGGCTTTGAGTAATTTTTAAACATAAAAAATACGCCATCCAGGCAGCAAAAATCGGCGCGCAAAGGATAAAAAAATTATAGGTAAATACAGGCCCGCACAGCGCAGTCAGCGGACTGCCGAGTACCGCAAGAATGGGAATAGATGTAATCCAGCCCAGATAAACACCCAGCGGCTCCCACAATAAATCGGTGTGTAATAGGTTCTGATGATGCGAAATCGCCCATGGCCACCAGGCAAAATCCCAGATAAAAATAAATGGGTCAGACCCTGAGCCTGAAATATTTGTAAAAAGCGATTCACCATGATCGATAAAAATGATTGCAGCCGCAGCATAAATAAATAGCGCACCAATATGCCACTGCCAGCGCTGGTCAGACATGCGGGTCATTCAACCCTGTGGCCCGGATGCGGGCGGCTTCCTCATCCCAACCGGGGCGTTCCTTCACGCGCAAAAATAAATGTACATTACGCTCCAGCAGCGCCGTCAGCTCCCGCCGCGCCCGCGCGCCGATATCA
>JAQNCT010000098.1 GCA_029077825.1 Acidocella sp.
GATGTTCGGGAAGATGTATTCCAAGAAGGCGATCTACGCCTCCTGGTTCCCGATCTTCATCGGCTTCAACATGCTCTACTTCACCATGCTGGTGCTGGGCGTGATGGGCATGCCCCGCCGCTACTTCCACCACCTGCCGCAGTTCAACACGGGGCACGAGATCGCCACCGTGGGCAGCTGGTTCCTGGTGCTGGGCCTCGTGATGTTCTTCGGGACGCTGGTCCACGCGCTCTTCAAAGGCGAGAAGGCCGAGGACAATCCCTGGGGCGGCGTGACCCTGGAGTGGACCATCCCCAGCCCGCCCCCCCAGGAGAACTTCGAGGAGATCCCCACCATCACCACGGGGGCCTCCAGATATTTCGCCACCTGATCAGCATAGACCACGCCACGCAAACCGTTATGGATGTCGCCTGCCAAAATCACCAATTCCACCTTGCCGACATTATCCAGCATCGGCCCACGCGTGGGGTGCGGTGCGGCGGCTTGCAGAAATCGGCTCCAGTCAGGCCGGGAAGGCCGCCACTCCTCCATCTCCAGGTGTAAGTCACTCATATACAATACCCGAGTCATCGCAGCGTCCTGGCTAGCAAAATGAAAAAGCCGAACGCAAAAACAATTGCCGCAGCCTGCCATATTTGCAATTCATTGATATCATACCAACGCGCCATAGGCCCTGGGTCAGGCGTGCCGTTGACCAGCCCTTCATTGAGCGCCAACGCCAACGCACCAGCGTCTTCGTAACGCTCATTCGGGTCAGGGGAGAGGGCTTTTTTCAATATCAGCCCAAGCCAGCTCGGCAAATCCGGACGTAGCCGCGCCAAAGGTAGGGCCTCACGCTGCCCAAACGGGTACGGCCCGCCGGAGAACATCCGGTAGATCGTCACCGCCAGCGAAAACACTTCAGAACGTGCATTCGCCTGCACGCCTTTCAATAATTCCGGCGCCATATAACGCAGCGTACCGCCAGGGCGCGCGGCTTCGGCCATATCGATACCCGGCAGATACGCCAACCCTAAATCCAACAAGCGCACCGCATTACCGGGCAGCAGCATGATGTTCTCAGGTTTTAAATCACGATGAATAATCTCAATCGCCGCCAAATCCTGCACCGCCTCGCATAGCTTCAAGGCAATGCCGACGCCATCTGGCAACGTCATCAAGGGCGCACGATTTAGGCGTTTTTCCAACGTCTCGCCTCGATACAGCGGCATCACCAAATATAGGCTGCTGCGGCGGTCTGGCGGTAATTCAAGGTAGCGGGCCACGTTGCCGCCGCGCACGGTACTGCCAATCCAGGCTTCGCGCATAAAGCCGGCGGCGAAAATTTCATCCTGCAGCATGCTGGGCAACGGTATTTTTAAAACCACGTCACGGTTCTCAACCGTGTCACGCGCTGCCACCAGAATTGTATATCGGCCGCGATACAGAGTACGGCCAATATTGAACCCATCCCACAAATCACCCTCACGTGGCGCCGGCTTCAATGGCAAATCAGCCATCGCAGCATGAGCCTGGGCAACATCAGGGGCTGGTGCAGCAATAATATCCACCACCATCGCAGTTACGCCGGGGCCATTGCCACCCGGCCCGGCCAGGGCAAATCCGGCTTGCACGGCTTCGGAACTTGCCGAGTCTCCGGTGCTCAGAAGTAAATACCTATCCCCCGCTTCCGCTTGCTCCTCGGCAAAATCCACCGCCAGCTCGCCGTCCAGCCCCACCGCCCGGGTTGGCTCACCAGACCCCTGCGGCGTGATCCGTACATGGGGGCGGATCAAGGGCGTCACCACGCCATTGCGGCTTCGATATAACCGGCACGCCCCAACATGAACAACGCCCATCAACGGCCCGCTGAACAGCAAAGCGGTGAGTGAGACCGGTGCCAGGCCACGGCTGGTATCAGCGCGGATTTGCCCAAACAGCCAGCCGTTTAAACTATGCAGCGCTTGATTGGCCGCGCGCTTAACGCCCAACGTCCGGCGGGCGCCAAAATACCCTTCGGCGAAGCTGAACACCGATATTTGCGCCGCATCGCGCGGCCCCGTCGCCGCCGCACCCGCCGGATGCGCCCGTGCGATGGCTGCCAGAATGCCGCGCTCCGGATGGCCAAAGTCGCTACCCTGGTAAACACTGAAATGGCTGGCTGCATCGGTGCCGGTAAAACCGGTGCGGATTTGCCAGCCGCCGCTCACCAATGGGTCCGAGGCGATATCAGCCATTACGATTGGCCGCCGGAACCCATAATACGTCGCGCGCGCCAAGCTCGTTCACAAAGCGGGACATTACGAACAGCAAATCCGAAAGCCTGTTCAAATACACCAACACCAGCCGGTTCACCGGCTCATCCGGGTTCGCCAACAACCCCACCAGTACTCGCTCAGCCCGGCGCACCACGGTGCGGGCCTGATGCAGAAATGCCGCCGCCGGCGTGCCGCCCGGCAAAATAAACGAGTTCAACGCCGGCAACGCGGCATTCATCCGGTCAATCTGCGCCTCCAGCCAATCCACCTGCGGTTGCGTCACGCGCAGTTGCGGGACTTCGGGCGTTTCCTTGATGGGAACGCATAAATCAGCCCCCACATCAAACAGGTCATTTTGAATCCGCGCCAGCACCGCGTCGTCTGCGCCGCTGACATGCAGCCGCACAATGCCCAAAATGGCATTGGCCTCATCCACCTCGCCATAGGCCGCCACGCGCAGAGAGGATTTTGGCACCCGCTCACCGTTACCGAGTGAGGTATCACCGGTATCGCCGCCGCGTGTATAGATTTTATCAAGTTTAACCACCAAAGCATTCCATATAAATTACGTGGTTATTCAGCCACGCCATCTGGAATGCAGCAAGACCCCCCTGCCCTGGACCTAGCTGAAGAACTTCAACGTCAGCCCCATTAGCCACTTCACCCGCGGCGTGTAAGGCGGGTAAAGCATCGGGGTGGAATTATACTGATCGCGCATCACCGCGCGCTCATGCGAGAACGCCTTGAACCCGTATTCACCATGCGAGGAACCAATGCCGCTGTTATTCACCCCGCCGAATGGCAAATTGGCATGCGAGAACTGCAGCACTGACACATTTATCCCCACCCCACCGGAGGACGTCTCATCGATGATTTTATCGATGCTGTTTTGATTTTTTGAATAAACATAGAGCGCCAGAGGTTTCGGGTTGGCGTTGATATGCGCGATCGGCTCGCTCACATCGCTGTAGGTAACAATCGGCAGTAGCGGCCCAAAAATTTCCTCCTGCATCACCGCGCTGTCCAGCTTCACATTGGTCAACAGCGTAGGAGCAATGAATTTGTCGCTCGCCAGCGTCATGCCACCAGTCACTACAGTGGCACCGTTGGCTGTTGCATCATCAAGTATATT
>JAQNCT010000099.1 GCA_029077825.1 Acidocella sp.
GTTCTGTTTGTCATCGCGCCGCGCCACCGCGCGGATTTACGCTGACGGACGCGTAGCATTCCGAACTGATCCAGAATGGTTCAGCGATTATATGCGCCGCTCAGATGTTGAGTGGCCCGGCCCGCAAACGCTGGCAGCGGAGTAACGGCGATGGCTGGGTTAAAGACGCTGGATTTACAATTGCCGGCCACCACTGAGCAATTGCGGGCACTAGAGATTGGTACGGTGGTATATTTAACCGGGCGGGTTTTTACCGCCCGCGAGGGCGTATACAAAAGGGTCGTGGAGGAAGGGCACGGCATGCCAGCGGCGCCGGAAGTTCTGGGGCGGGTTAATTTCCATTGTTCCCCGGCAGCCACAATCGAGGCTGACGGCAGTTTCACTATGGGGGCGGTTTCTGCCACAGCCTCGTTTAGGTTTGCCAAATGGCTTGATGGCTGGTTCAAGCTTTCAGCTTGCAACGTTATCATTGGCAAAGGTGGGATGACATCCGCTGATTACCGGAAATTATTCGTGCCCCACAATGCCATCTACTTGACCACCGTTGGTTATGGAACCGGCGCCCTGCTGGGCCGAGGCATTACCAAGGTGGCCGATGTGCTCTGGATCGAGGAGCTTGGGCTGGCGCAGGCGGTTTGGGTGCTTGATGTGTCGCGGTTTGGACCATTTCTGGTTGAAAGTGACCTGGCGGGAAACAGCCTGTTTGAGCGTGAGAACGCCAAAATTGTTGGCAATATAGCGGCACTTTACGAAGGCACGAGGCCGGCGACATTGCGGCGTTATGGTGAGACCGATGATAAGACAGACGAGGTGATTTGAGCGGGCCGACAACGAAGGATGCCACGCCGTCCGGGACTATTTAATATAAGATATATAAAGTTGACAAGACAGGCCAGTACCCTCTAATCTTTTGTGGTCCAAAGAAGTCGTGTGGCCCGGGCGATCGGAGCCGTGAAGAAACAGACTGATAAACAGCGATGGGAGAATGAACATGCGGTTATTGCGCGGACTGGCCATGGTTTTGGTTTCGGGTTTCTTGCTTCTCACGGGCGGTACAGGTTATGCGCGGGCGGAGCAGATTGCGATTGCCCAGGAATATGGCATTTCCTATCTGCCTCTGACGATCATGCGGGTACAGGATTTGCTGGGGAAGGCCGGCAAAGCTGAGGGGATCGATATCACCACGAACTGGCTGACCTTCACGGGCGGTGCGCCGATGAACGAAGCGCTGATTTCGGGAAATCTCGATATTGCTTCAGGCGGTGTGGCGCCCATGCTGGTGTTATGGGACCGCACCCGAGGGAACATGGATGTCAAGGCGCTGGCCGCGTTAGGTTCGATGCCGTTGTTTTTAAATACCTCTGATGCGAATGTTAAAACGATCAAGGATTTCACTGATAATGACCGGATTGCCTTGCCGGCGGTCAAAGTCTCCATACAGGCGATTATTCTTGAAATGGCGGCGGCGCAGACGTTTGGCGATGATAATTTCAACAAGCTCAACGGCCTAACGGTTTCGATGT
The DNA here is from genome assembly GCA_029077825.1 of Acidocella sp. Lineage (GTDB taxonomy): Bacteria > Pseudomonadota > Alphaproteobacteria > Acetobacterales > Acetobacteraceae > Acidocella. The sequence continues at coordinate 1,524 of JAQNCT010000099.1, forward strand.
CGCATCCTGATGGTTTGTCATCATTGCTAAATGGCACAGCGGGGATCACAGCCCATTTCACCTCAGCACCGTTTCAGTACCAGGAATTGGCAGACCCAAAGATCCACAAAATTCTGGATAGTTATCAAGTGTTGGGCGGGCCACACACATTCAATGTGGTTTGGGCGAGCAAAAAATTTGTCGATGGCAACCCGAAGATTGTGAAGGCTTTCATGACAGCCCTTGGTCAGGCCGAAGCCTTCATTATCGCGCACCCGACTGAAGCGGCGAAAATTTATATTGCTGATGAAAAGTCAAAGTCTTCTGTGCAGTCGATTGTGAGCATGATCAAAGACCCGCAGAATGTCTGGACCATCAAACCGCAGCGGATCATGGAATTTGCTAAATTCATGCAAAAAACCGGGCTGATCAAGCAAGTTCCTGCAGCCACCAGCGACGTATTTTTCCAGTCATCGAAATGATGATTTAATATTGCAGCTTACCTGAAGGATGCTCGCGGTGATCGGAGGCCAGTGTGTCTGATAAAGATGATCTCGTGCTTGATGTCAGTGGCGTAACGCTGCAATATAAAACGCCACAATATCTGGTCACGGCCACTTACCGGGTGAACCTTGAAGTACATCAGAGTGATCGCTTTGTGCTTCTGGGGCCATCTGGCTGTGGGAAGTCAACGTTGCTGAAGGCCATTGGCGGATTCATGGAGCCGGTGGAGGGCACAATTACCCTGCGCGGCCGGCCAGTGACAAAACCAGGGCCGGACCGGATGATGGTCTTTCAGGAATTTGAACAACTGATGCCCTGGAAGACTGTTTTAGGGAATGTGAAATTTCCAATGCTTGCAAGCGGACGCTTCAAAGGCCGCGATGCGCATGAGCGGGCCTTGTCGGCGATTGACAAGGTTCGTTTGACAAAATTCACTAATGTATATCCGCATATGCTCTCAGGCGGCATGAAGATGCGTGTTGCCATAGCGAGGGCCATGGCAATGGAGCCGGATATTTTGTTGATGGATGAGCCTTTCGCGGCGCTGGATGCGTTGACCCGGCGTAAGATGCAGGATGAGTTGCTGGCGTTGTGGGAGCAGGTTCGTTTCACCATGCTTTTCGTGACGCATTCTATTGAAGAAGCCATCGTGATCGGTTCACGCATCATGCTGCTTTCGCCTCATCCGGGGCGGGTACGCGCCGAACTAAACTCGCCCGGCCCGCATGGCGATGAAGCCGAAATTACACGTTTATCAAAACATATTCATGATTTGTTGTTTGGCCAGGAACTTTCGGCACGCCGCCCAGCGGGGGTGGCATGAACACCAGCACGATGAAAACTAATGCCTTGAAATTGCGGGTGAGGCCGGAGTTTGAACGTGAGCTCGTGGATGCCAGCGCGATCGGGGCCGCCGAAATACCCTTATCGCCCTTGCAGCGTTTGCAGAATAATACCGCGTTCCGCCGCGGTGCTATATTGATAGTGATGGCGCTGATCTGGCAGGGCTACGCGGTCTGGCTGAATAATCCTCTGTTGTTCCCAACTTTCAGCGATACCGTGACGGTCATGGTCCGTGACTTTATCAATGGCGAGCTTCTGGGCCGGGTGATGACGTCAATGAGAGTGCTGATCATTGGCTATGTCATTGGTGTTGCCTTAGCGGCTGTTCTCACCACACTGGCGGTCGCTAGCCGTTTGGGTAGCGACGTGCTCGCGACCTTGACGGCGATGTTCAATCCGTTGCCGGCCATCGCGCTGCTACCGCTGGCCCTTATCTGGTTTGGGCTCGGCATGTGGTCGCTGGTGTTTGTGCTGGTGCATGGTGTGCTGTGGGCGATTG
>JAQNCT010000003.1 GCA_029077825.1 Acidocella sp.
ATTTTGCATCCCGAGGGGCGCACCAGCGAGGTGCAGCGCCGCCAGATGACCACCGTGACAGCCAAGAACGTGTTGAATATCGCGGTGAAGGGCAATTTTGATGATTGCCAGGATTTGGTGAAGGCGATGTTTGGCGATGCGCCGTTTCGCAAGGAGATGGGATTATCCGCCGTCAACTCGATCAACTGGGCGCGCATTGCCGGGCAGATACCATACTATGTGGCCTCTGCCCTGGCGCTGGGCGCACCTGACCGCGAAGTGGCGGTGTGTGTGCCCACCGGCAATTTTGGCAATGTGCTGGCGGCCTGGGTGGCCAAACAAATGGGCGTGCCGATTGGCAAGTTCATTGTGGCGAGCAACCGTAATGATATTCTGACGCGGTTTCTGCGCGACAATGACATGAGCGTGCGGACCGTGGCGGAGAGTTTTTCACCCTCCATGGATATTGGGGTGAGTTCCAACTTTGAGCGGTTGTTGTACGCGCTGGTGGGCAGCAATGCTGAGCAAACCGCTGCGATTATGGCGGATTTCAGGGGTTCCGGCAAAATGGCGGTGCCAGCGGCGGCGTGGCAGGCGGCACGGCAGAGCTTTACCGGCTTTACCCTGGATGATGCGGGTACCCTGGCAGAAATTGCCCGTACTTATCATGAATGTGGGTATCTGGCGGACCCGCATACGGCGGTGGGTTTGGCAGCGGTGCGTGAATGCGCGCCGGTGGGCATGCCGGTGATTGTGGCGGCCACCGCGCACCCGGCGAAATTCCCGGATGCAATAGAAAAAGCGGTTGGTTTCCGGCCAGCCCTACCGAAGCACCTGGCCGACCTATATGAGAGAGATGAGATTTTTACCCGTGCTCCGAATGATCTGGCCCATATCGAGGGGCTGGTGCGGGCTTTTGCACATAGGAACGCAACATGACTGAGAGTTATTCCATCACCACGCTGCCCTCGGGCCTGACGATTTTGACCGAGCGGATGGAGCGGGTGGAGACGGTATCGTTTGGGGCTTACGTGGGTGCCGGGACACGCCATGAGACGGCGGCGGAAAACGGCGTTGCGCATTTTCTGGAACATATGGCGTTCAAGGGGACGGCGTCACGCTCGGCCTTGGAGATTGCCGAGGCGGTGGAGAATGTTGGGGGGCATATTAATGCCTATACCTCGCGCGAGCAGACCGCTTATTATGTGAAAATGCTGAAGGAGGATTTGAGCTTAGGCGTGGATATCATCGGTGATATTCTGTGTCATTCGAGCTTTGAGCCTGAGGAATTAGAGCGCGAGCGCGGCGTGATTTTGCAGGAAATCGGCCAGGCGAATGATACGCCGGATGATATCGTGTTCGACCATTTTCAATCAGCGGCGTACCCGAGCCAGCCGATGGGGCGCCCGGTGCTGGGGACCGAGGCGATTATTCGCGGGATGAAGCGCGATGCGCTGCCAGGGTTTATGAACCAGCATTATACACCGGAGAATATGGTGATCGCGGCGTGCGGGAAGCTGGAGCACGGCCAGGTGGTGGATTTGGTGGCGCAGCATTTTGCTGATTTGCCGCATGCTGTGGCGGAAAGCCCGATGCCGTCAGATTATACTGGCGGCGAATACCGCGAGGAACGCGATCTGGATCAGGCGCATATTGTGCTGGGGTTCTCGGCACCAGGGTATGGCGAGCCGGATTATTACCCGTCAATGCTGCTCTCGACGCTCTTGGGCGGTGGCATGTCATCAAGGCTGTTCCAGGAAATTCGGGAAAAGCGCGGGCTGGTTTATTCAATTTACAGCTTTACCGCACCCGCCAATGATGGCGGGTTGTTTGGCATTTACGCCGGTACCGGGGAGAGTGAGGCGGCTGAGCTGATGCCGGTGACATTGGAGGAGCTGGCCAAGGTGCAGTTGGATGTAACTGCGGCGGAATTGAACCGGGCGCGGGCGCAGTTGAAGGCGGGGCTGTTGATGTCATTGGAATCAACCGGCAGCCGGTGCGAGCAACTGGCGCGCCAATGGCAGATTTTTGGCCGGGTGATACCAGCGACTGAAACGGTGGCGAAGATCGAGGCGGTGACCGAGGCGCAAATTCGCGCGGTGGCGGCGAAGATTTTTGCCAGCCGGCCGACGGTGGCGGCCATCGGGCCGATCGGGCAGGTGCCAAGGTTGGGGAATATTATGGATAGGCTCGCGGCATGAGCGCGTTGCTGAACCAGGCGCAGGATTTGTTGAAGGCGGCGAAGGCGGCGGGGGCGGATAGCGCTGATATGGTGCTGGTAACCGGGACTTCGGTGGGGGTTCAACGGCGGCTGGGTAAGACTGAGGAAACCGAACGGGCGGAATCGCGCGAGTTGGGCTTGCGGGTGTTTGTGGGCAAGCAATCCGCCATAGTTTCAGCAAGCTCGATTGATCCCACAGCGTTTGCCAGGCTGGCTGAGCAGGCGGTGGCGATGGCGAAGGTGGTGCCCGAGGATGAGTTTTCGGCGATCCCGCAAGCGCCGCCAGCTTTGGATGACAGCGCCTTGGATATGAACGACCCGGTTGAACCATCCATGGAGGTGCTGATTGCTCGCGCCGCGGCGGCTGAGGAGGCTGCGATGGCGGTGCCGGGAATTACCAACTCCGAGGGTGGCTCGGCGGGGTGGAGCCAAAGTTCGGTGGTGCTGGCGACGTCGCTGGGGTTCATCGGGCATTATACCCGCTCCAGCCATAGTATTTCGGCGACCGCGATTGCCGGAACTGGGACCGGGATGCAGCGCGACTATGATTATAGCTCAGCGGTGCACGCGGCTGATTTGGCTGACCCGGCGAAGATTGGCGCCAAGGCGGCGGCACAGGCGCTGGCGCGCTTGAACCCCTCTCGCCCCAAAACCGCGCAACTGCCGGTGCTGTTTCATCCGCGTGTTTCGGGTGGGCTGGTGTCAGCTTTGGCATCCGCCATCAATGGTGGTTCGATTGCCAGAAAAACCTCATTTTTGAAGGAGAAAATGGGCGAAAAGATTTTTGGCGACGGCGTATTTATTTATGATGATCCGCTCCGGGTGCGGGGGTTTCGCAGCCGGATGTTTGATGGCGAGGGGCAGCGCGGCGAGAAACGCGCGTTGATTGAAAACGGCGTTCTGACGACATGGGTTTTGGATACACGTACGGCGCGGATGCTTGGTTTGAAAAGCACCGGCCATGCGTCGCGCGGCACTGGCGGGCCGCCTGGGCCGTCAGTGACGAACCTATATATGGCACCGGGCGAGCTGTCGCCGGATGATCTGATGGCCGATATTGCTGAAGGTTTGTTGGTGACCGAGCTGATGGGTGGTGGGGTAAATGGCATTACAGGTGATTATTCCCGCGGTGCCTCGGGCTTCATGATCAGGCATGGCAAAATTGCGGAGCCGGTGGCGGAGTTTACCATTGCCGGGCACGCGCTGGCGATGTTTGCGAATTTGCGGCCGGCGAATGATTTGGTGTTCAAGCGCGGAACTGACGCGCCGACCATCCGGGTGGAGGGGCTGACGCTGGCGGGGGCTTGAAGTGGGCGCTTGATGAGGGTTTGGCTGGGTATCGGCCAAGCAGATACCCGCCGACGCGGGTATGACGTTGTGGCGCGTCGGCGCCAATAGCCTACCGGCAGATTAAAGTTTTTTGAGAACGCGGCGCTGCGGGGATTCCTTTGTATAAAGCTCTCAGGGCGGCGGGGGTCTCACGGGTGTCTGATGCGATGGAAGTGATCAGCGGGCTGGTTACAATGCTGCTGGGGTTTCTGGCGGCGACCGTTGGTACGGTGAATACCGCCGTTAGCGACATTCTTAACTCCGCAGGCATTCAGCCGAATCTTCAGATCCTGCTGCTATGCATCGTGACGCTGGTTCTGATTTACTTTGTGTTTCGCTGGATTGGCATTGTGTTCGCTATGCTGGTGCTGGTGATGTTCATGCTGTTGATGGCGCAGGCGGTGGTGCCGGACGTGTTTGGGGTGCACTGAGCCGCTGTTATTAAGTTTTTGTGAGGGTTTGCGCCGCCGTTGGTGAATGCCCATATCCTGCTTTGAAATATAGGGGATATGCTGGTGACAAATGCGATAAATCTGGTGATGTCGGCGTTGCTGTTTTTGGCCGGTCTGGTCATGCAGGTGATCGGCTTTTTCGATGCGCTGCTGATGGGGCTGATGGTGTCGGCGGGGGTTCCGCCGCGTTTGCAGGTGGTGGTGCTGGTGCTGGTGGCAATTGCGCTGGTGGTGGCGGCGTTCAGGCTGCTGGGCGGGGTGCTGGGGTTCCTGATCATTGTGTTGCTGGTGCTGCTGGTGGTGCATGCGGCGTTTCCGGGGATGCAGCTGCCGCATTATCATATGGCGATCCCGAAAGTGTCGAGCTGATGGTTATTTAGCACCTAACGCTAGGGCGTGGATGAAGGCGTAGGCGACCACCGGGATGGCAAGGATAACATAAACCCGCAGCGCGATGAGCAGGGTCAGCGTTGCCGTACCGAAGTGCCGCCGCGGCAGCGGGCGGGTTTTGGCGCTGGCAAGCTGGGTTTGTTCCAGCAGGCCGATCAGGTCTTCATCTGAGAGCTGGTGGCGGCTCATGCGCCCACCAGGTGCGGAAATACCGTAATGACGCCGTATAATGTGCCCGCGATGCAAATGAAAATGACAATGGCGCCGCCTGCGAGATTGGCAAGCCAGCCGTTGTGTAGCCCGGCCATAATCGGGCGGTCATTCACCAAAAGCAATAATAGCAGCAAGGCCGGTGCCATCAACAAGGTGGCGATGACGTTGACCGTGAGGGTCATGGCCAAAAGCGGCGCGCCGGGGATCAACACGACGGCGGCGGCAAACAAGGTGGAAAAAATGGCAGCGCCATAGAACAGCCAGCCGGAGGCGAAGTCGAGGTTGAAGCTGTGTTTGGCGGCGAGTGCCTCAGCCAGTGCGTAGGATGACGAGGTTGAGATGGTCATGGCCGCCACCAGCCCGGCTTCGATGATGCCAAGCGCAAATAACGCAGCGCCGGTGCTGCCGATGAGAGGTTTCAGGGCGCTGGCGAAATCAGCGCCGGAAGCGAACTGCGAGATATTGGTGTGGGCGGCGAACAAGGGTGCCGCGGCAACCACGGTGGCGATGGCGGCGATGGCGGCGAGGCAAGCACCCAGTGCGGTGTCGATGCGGCCTTGGGGTAGGTCAGCGCGGGTGAGGCCTTTATCGACCACGGCACTTTGCTGGAAAAAAATCATCCACGGGGTGACGGTGGCGCCGATGTTGGCGAGGATGAGGGTGATGAAGGCGCTCCCCATGCCACCGGGCAGCGGGCCCCAGGAGGCCATGGCGTGGGCAATGGCGGCTGGGTTGGGGTGGGCCAGCAAGGCGGCGGGGATGAACAGCAGATTACCGGCGGCGAGGGTGAGGACCACCCGCTCCCAGGTGGCGTAGCGGCGCAACGCCAGTGAGGCGATAACAATGCACACCCCGCCGAGCACTGAAATTGCAGCGGGGATGCCGAAATACAAAGCGCCGGCCTGGATGGCGATGAATTCGGTGACCAGGGTGAGCAGGTTGCCGAATACCAGATCCGCCATCGCAAAATACCCCCAGAACGCACCGAAGCGCTGGAAGATGAGTTCAGAATGGCCGCGATGGGTGGCAACGCCGAGACGGACGGTCATTTCCTGTACCACGAAGGCCATGATGAAGGTGAGCAGGATAAAGGGGATAAAGAAGCCAATGCCGTAAGTGGCGCCGGTGGTGGCGTAGGAGACCATGCTGGGGCCGTCATTTTCGCCGAGCATTACCAAAACACCGGGGCCGGCGAGCAGCCAGATTAACCGCAGCCAGTTTTTTGAGGCGCGGCTTTGCTGGACCCTTTGGCGGTCCTTGGCGCGTAAGTAATCCTCACGGGTGAAATTTTCATGGTTCATGGTGCGTGGGATAAATGTAGCCAAGGCTACATTTAAGTCAAGAGACATATATTTGCTGGAAAGGCAAACTTATGGTTAGCTGAGCGGTTTGTGGGGGCGCTAATTGCGCGAGGAAAATTGCCAGTGACACAAAACGCAGATGAGATGGTGGCGGCGCCTAGTGATGAGATGCCCGCAGAGCCGACCCAAGCGCTGCGGTTTGGGCAGGCGCGGCTGGCGCGCTCGGCGGCGTTGGTCGAGGATTATGTCGAGCTGATCGCGGATTTGCTGGCGCGTGGGGGCGAGGCGCGCTCAACCGATGTGGCGAAGCGGCTGGGGGTGACGCACCCGACGGCGATTAAGAATATTGCCCGGCTGAAGCGTGAAGGTCTGGCGACCTCAAAGCCTTACCGGGGGATTTTTCTGACAGAGGCCGGGCAGGCGTTGGCGCACCGGGTGCGGGCGCGGCACCGGTTGATGGTGGAATTATTGCTGGCAATCGGTGTGCCGCTGGAGGCGGCGGAGGCGGATGCCGAAGGGATGGAGCACTATGCCTCGGCGGCGACGCTGGCGGCGTTTGCGGCGTTTTTGCGCGCTCACCAATAATATCAGTGCAGTGATGCTGCCATGGTGCTGGCCGAATGAGCCAAATTATACCTAAAATAGTCGTATGATAGAGGGTTTTGGGCGATGAGTACGACGATTGCGGCGCCCGTGAAGGCTGGCCGGACGGTGGCGCCAGTGCTGGGCGCGATTAGTTTTTGCCATTTGTTGAATGACATGATGCAGTCGCTGCTGCCGGCGGTGTATCCGATTTTAAAGGGCGGGTTTAATCTTAACTTTGGTGAAATTGGCCTGCTGACGCTGGTTTATCAGATTACCGCATCACTGTTGCAGCCAATGATTGGGCTTTATACGGACAAAAAACCTCAGCCCTATTCGTTGCCGGTGGGGATGGGTTTTACGCTTAGCGGGCTGGTGATGCTGGCGTTGGCGCCAACTTACCTGATGCTGCTGGTGGGGGCGGCGATGCTGGGGGTTGGCTCCTCGATTTTTCATCCGGAGTCATCGCGGATTGCCCGGCTGGCCTCTGGTGGCCGCCATGGGCTGGCGCAGTCAGTGTTTCAGGTGGGTGGGAATTTTGGGCAGTCGCTCGGGCCATTGCTGGCGGCGTTTTTTATTCTGCCGCACGGGCGGGTGAGCATGGCCTGGTTTGCTTTTGCAGCCCTGGGGGGCATGGGGATTCTCTCGGTGCTGGGGCGTTGGTATCAGGCCAACGGGCATGCCAAGCCGCCGGTTCGTAAAGCGCAGGCGAAGACGGGCTTGAGTGCTAAGCAGACCAAGACCGCGATGGCGGTGCTGGTGCTGCTGATGTTCTCGAAGTTTTTCTATTTATCGAGCATCACCAGCTATTATATTTTTTATCTGATTCAACGTTTTGGTTTGTCAGCGCCGGATGCGCAGGTTGATTTGTTCATCTTCCTGGCGGCCTCGGCGGCAGGGGTGTTTATCGGCGGGCCGGTGGGTGACCGGGTGGGGCGCAAGGCGGTGATATGGGGTTCCATTTTGGGCGTGCTGCCGTTTACGCTGGCGCTGCCTTATGTGGGGCTGGATGCGACCATTGTGCTGAGCGTGATGATTGGTTTGGTGTTGTCATCAGCGTTTTCGGCGATTGTGGTTTATGCGCAAGAGCTAACCCCGGGGCGGGTTGGCGCGGTTTCAGGGTTGTTCTTTGGCCTCGCCTTCGGGCTGGGCGGGATAGGGGCGGCGGTGCTGGGGGAACTGGCGGACTGGACCAGCATTCAGTTTGTTTACCGGGTTTGCGCTTTTTTGCCGATCATTGGCTTAGCGGCAGCGTTTTTGCCAAGCCGGGCGGAGATTGCGGGCAAAGTTGGGTAGCTTCGGCTAGAGCGGATAGTCGCGCACCGGGTCAACGCCCGCGGATTCCAGAAATTTGCGCAGCTCCACCACCTGGTCCTTTGAGAGAGTTGCGTGGGCGGCGTGGAAGCCGTGGGACTGGCCGTTCAGTTTGATGACGGCATGGCCATGGCTGCTTTGGGTGATCTCGCCGCCGAGCCCCTCGATAATCGAGCGAACCATTTTATCGTTGATATTGCTGCTGATGGGGTGAGCAAAGAGGCTGTGCAATGTGGCGCGGTGTTTGTGATTCATGGGCGTGGTCCTGTTCGTTGAACATGCTGAACCAGAGCGCTGCGCTGCGTGGTTGTCGTTGATGTAGGTCAAGGAGGGGCGGGGTCGCAGCAAGAACAGCATCGAAGCAAAGCGCCGACTGGCAAAACCAGGGCACGACTTGCTGGGTTGTGCGCATTGGTGGTGAATGTGGTTGCGCGCTGGGGTTTCTGGCCGGGTGCGGGCGGGAATGTCTGGCGTGGGAAAGGTAGGCTGAGCGTGCAAAATCCTGAGCATTATTGGTTCCGTGCCAAGCGCCACGGTTGGGGGTGGGGGTTGCCGCTGACCTGGGAAGGCTGGGCGAGCTTGGCGGTTTTCATGGCGCTGGTGGTGGCGGCTGTGGTGGTGTTTCCGCCATATCGGGCATTGGTGCCGTTCGTTGTTTGCGTGGTGGCTCTCAACGGCCTGCTGGTGGCGGTTTGCTGGTTGAAAGGTGAGCCGCCGCGCTGGCGGTGACGCGGGGCTGGCTTTCGGTTATGGCGGAACTTATCGAGGGGTGAAGCCATGAGCCAGGAGCAGGAAGTTGTCGCGCAGATGCAAGCGCTGGTGGATGCGATTGCGATGCTGGAGCGTGCCGGGATTATTGATTTTAACGGGCATGTTTCAGCGCGGGTGCCGGGCAGTGATTATGTGATGATCAATTCCAGCGCCTCGGTGCGCAGCGCGGTGCGGCTTGCGGATATCATCATGATTGATATGGATGGCAAGCCGGTGGGCGGCGAAGTTAAGCCGCCGATGGAGTTTCATATTCACACTGAAATTTATCGGGCGCGGCCGGATGTAAATGCCGTGGTGCATTCGCACCCGCTATGGTCAACGGTGTTGAGCATGGCCGGGCAGCCGGTGCTGCCGGTGATCATGCAGGCGGCGGTGCTGGGCGAGGTGAAGCGATTTGGCAAAATTGCCTCTATCAACAAAAAGATTCTGGGCGAGAAATTGGCGGCAGAGCTTGGTGATGCGCGGGTGGTGACGTTGAAGAGCCATGGCGCGGTGGCGGTGGGGGCAAATATTCTCGAAGCGTTTGTGCTTTCGGTATATTTGGAGGAAACCGCGCAGCGGCAGCATTTGGCGATGCAGGCTGGCAGTGTTGCGCAACTGAGCGAGGCTGAGATTGCGATCATCGGCCATAATTTATGGCAGCCGCATTTGTTGCAGAAGGTTTGGGATTACCATTACGCCAAATTGCAGCACGGCTGAGGGATGGCGCTGCCGAAAGCGGCGGCGGCACCGTAAGGCCAGAGCGATTTGCCAGTAAACGCAAACGCTGATGCGGCAAACAGGTGATTGATTTCATCCGGTCAGCTTGGCTCGATTGAACCAACAGGGTCGGATATTGATCTGGGGTCCAGCAGTTTGGCGTAGCGTTGCAGCAGCCAGACGGTGCGTTCGTATAATGCGGTGGTGATGTAAACCGCGCGGTGGCTGGTGGCGTCATCGCTGGTGCGCGTGGCCAGCACGCGGGTGCGGATTTTTTCGACCTGTGGGCCGCGGTCGGAGGTCATGCGTAGGAGCAGGTTGATGTCCTCGGGTGTTGGGGTGGTGGCGGCGTTTTCGGCGATCAGCAAAATGGTGCCGAGGCCCTCGCGCAGGGTACTGGCCAGCCAGTCCGGAAGCGGGGCGGCGGCGTTGGTAAGGGTGGCGGCGAGGTGCCCAAGCGTTTCATGCAGGGCGCGCAGCACTTCGTTGCGGCTTTGTAAGGACGAGAGGTGGGCGGTTTGCGGGGCGGTGAGGCCGCCGCGGCCAGCCAGGGTGGCGAGGAACTGGTCAATGGCGTCCAGCAGCAAGGCGGCGGCGCGGCCGGTGGCGGCGGGGGCTGGTGTCTCGCTGTTGGGCAGGCGGGCGGCGAGGTGGCAGGCAACACGCAATTGTTCGCGCTCGGCCAGGCTGAGCGCGGTGGCGGGGTCCGCCAGGGCGGCGGGGCTGAGAAACGTTGGTTTGGCAAAGTTTGCGTCCGGGTCAGCGTTTTTGGTGAGCAGGCGCTGGCCTTCGCGGCGGGCGCGCAGAATTTGCCGCAATCGCAGCAGGTTCATCGGCAGCAAGCAGATGTGCAGAATAAGCACCGGGTAAACACCGGCCAGGACGGCGTAATAGATGAAGACGAAATTGCTGCTGATGGCGACAAGGCGCAGCCGGAGCATCGACTTCATGCTGAAGGTGGTGAATACCAGCAGTGCCGCGACATAGCCCGCGATGTCACGCTCCCAGCCGGTTAGTAATAGCAGCCTTGCGAGCGACAAATCCTGGACCTTATCTTGATCTAGTCAAACGCCTGGCTGAAATTATGACAAGCCGGCTCTCACGTCGAAGGCGGCTTCGGTCTGGGCGCGGACTTGCTCAACACTAACCTCGGGTGCGAGGTCAGTCAGGGTGAGGCCGGGGGATTTGTCCTTGTTGACTTCAAACACGCATAGGTCAGTGATGATGAGGGACACAACGCCCTTGCCGGTGAGCGGCAAATTGCATTGCTTCAAGATTTTGGGCTCACCTTTGGCGGTGTGTTCCATAATCACCACCACGCGTGGAATGCCTGCCACCATGTCCATGGCGCCGCCCATGCCTTTGACCATTTTGCCAGGGATCATCCAGTTGGCAAGGTCACCGTTTTCAGCCACTTGCAGCGCGCCCAGGATGGTGATGTCCAGGTGCCCGCCGCGCACCATGGCGAAGCTGGCGGCAGAATCGAAAAAGCTGGTGGTGGGAATTTGGGTGACGGTTTGTTTGCCCGCGTTGATCAGGTCAGCGTCTTCATCGCCCTCATAAGGGAACGGGCCGATGCCGAGCATGCCATTTTCAGAGTGCAGCTGTACCGAGATATTGGCCGGGATGTGGTTGGCAACCAGGGTGGGAATACCGATGCCGAGGTTAACATAAAAACCGTCTTGAATTTCAAGCGCGGCGCGGGCCGCCATTTGGTCACGTGTCCATGGCATATTATGCGGCCCTCTTGCGAACGGTGCGTTGTTCGATGCGTTTGTCGATGGAATTGAGTTTGACGATGCGTTTGACGAACACGCCAGGGGTGATGATGGCGTCAGCATCAAGCTCACCGGGTTCAACCAGATGTTCCACCTGCACAACGGTCATTTTTGAGGCGGTGGCCATCATGGGGGAGAAGTTGCGGGCGGTTTTGCGGTAAACCAGATTGCCCTCGGTGTCAGCCTTCCAGGCGTGGATGATGGTGAGGTCAGCGGTCAGGCCACGTTCCATCACGTAATGGCGGCCGTCAAACTCACGGGTTTCTTTGCCCTCAGCGATGATGGTGCCGTAGCCGGTGGGGGTGAAAAACGCCGGGATGCCAGCGCCGCCGGCGCGGATGCGCTCTGCTAGTGTGCCTTGCGGGTTGAATTCAATTTCGAGCTCACCGGCCAGATATTGTTTGGCGAAGGTGGCGTTTTCACCCACGTATGAGGAGATCATTTTTTTGATCTGGCGGGTTTGCAGCAGCACGCCGAGGCCAGCATCATCAACGCCGGCGTTGTTGGAAATGAGAGTGAGGTTTTTCACGCCGGATTCGAGGATAGCGTCAATTAAGGCTTGCGGTACGCTGCACAGGCCAAAGCCGCCAGACATGATGGTCATGCCATCATGCAGGAGGCCAGCCAGGGCGGTTTTGGCATCGGGGTAGATTTTATTGATGGCCATGCTGGGGTGTTTCCTGGTGGGGAGGTCCCCGCTTGCGCGGGGATGACGAAAGAAAATGCGGGGATGACGGGAGGAGAGGTTTAGCGTTCCACGCACATAATTTTACGTGCGTTCCACGCACATGAACTTACGTGCGTTCCACGCACATGGCCACACCCATGCCGCCGCCGATGCAAAGGGTGGCGAGGCCTTTTTTGGCGGTGCTGCGCTGCATTTCGTGCAACAATGTGGTAAGGATGCGCGCCCCCGAGGCGCCGATCGGGTGGCCGATGGCGATGGCGCCGCCGTTGACATTCACCTTGGCGGGGTCAAGCTCCAGCACCTTGTTGACCGAGCAAGCCTGTGCCGCAAATGCTTCATTGGCCTCGATCAAATCCAGCTGGTTAGCTTTCCAGCCTGCCCGGGCTAGGGCTTTTTGTGAGGCCGGGATCGGCCCGGTGCCCATCAGCGCTGGGTCAACCCCGGCGGTGGCGAAGCTGGCGATGCGGGCCAGCGGGGTGAGGCCGCGTTTGGCAGCTTCCGCAGCGCTCATCACCACCAGGGCAGCAGCACCGTCATTGATGCCAGAGGCGTTGCCGGCGGTGACGCTGCCTTCCTTGTTGAAAGCCGGGCGTAGTTTGGCAAGCGCTTCGGCGGTGGTTTCGCCGCGGATATATTCGTCCTGGTCAACCACCACCTCACCTTTGCGGGTGGTAAGGGTGACGGGGACGATTTCAGCTTTGAACTTACCAGCTTTTTGGGCGGCGGCGGCTTTTTGCTGGCTGGCCAGGGCCAAAGCGTCCTGGTCGGCGCGGGTGATTTGGTATTCCTTGGCGACGTTCTCGGCGGTGATGCCCATGTGGTAGCCGTTGAAGGCGTCCCACAAACCATCGCGGATCATGGTATCAATGAACGATAAATCGCCCATTTTTTGGCCAGCGCGCAGGTAAGCGGCGTGGGTGGAGAGGCTCATGCTCTCCTGGCCGCCGGCGATGACGATGTTGCTCTCACCGGTGCGGATTTGTTGCGCGGCCAGGGCCACGGCGCGGAGGCCGGAGCCGCACACCTGGTTGATGCCGAACGCGGTTTTGGAATCCGGGATGCCAGCGCCACGGGCGGCCTGGCGGGCGGGGTTTTGCCCCTGGGCGGCGGTGAGAACCTGGCCGAGGATGGCTTCGTCAATATCCTCACCGGTTAGGCCAGCGCGTTCAATGGCGGCCTTCAGGGCGGCGATGCCGAGGATATGGGCCGGGGTGGCGGCGAATACGCCGTTGAAACTGCCAACCGCGGTACGGGCGGCTGATACGATGACGATGTCTTCCATGGCGAGGTTCCTTTTTTACGTTAAGATTATCTTTTGCGGCGCATCATAGCTGCTGTAACCAATCCGCGAAAGGCTGCCATAGTGCGTTTTGTGCATTGGTGCCCGCGATCATGCCGATGTGGCCGGCAGCGGGTTCCAGATAGGTGCAAAACGGCAATGCGGTGGCCAGTGGGCGGACGCTGACGGGGGGGACGAGCTTGTCGCGTGCCGGGGCGGCAACGAAGCAGGGGATTTTGATGCTGGCGGGGTTGACCGGTATGCCCGCCACCCGCCAGGCCAAACGGGCGGGGGTGTTTTCGCCGTACCAGCCGCCCAGGGTTTCACGGGCCACCGGGGCGGCCAGGGGCACGCCGTCAGCCAGCCAGTCCTCCATGGCAACAAACCGGCGCGCGCGGGGTGAGGTTTTATCAACTGTGGCGAAGCTGCGGTATTTTTCGCCCACGCCGAACGGGTCGATCATGGTGAAAATGGTTTGCAGGGCGTCAATGGGTAGCGTGCCGGAAAAACTCATCATCGGCTCCAGCATGGCCAGGCTCTGGCTGAGAGATTTTGCCTGCGCCGGGTTATCAGCATGAAAGTCCCACGGGGTGGCGAGCAGGGCCAAAGCGGTGATTTTTTCGGGGTGACGCTGGGCGGCGGCCAGGGCCAGCAGGCCGCCCATACAGTAGCCAGCCAAAATGACCGGGCCGGGAATGAGGCCAAGAGCGCGTTCCAGGCGGCCGGCGATATAATCGGTGAGGGTGAAATGGCGTTCAATTTCGCCCGGCCAGCCCCAGTCCAGCAAGTACGGGTGGCTGCCGTGGGCGGCCAACCAGCGCAGCATCGAGGCTTCTGGCATTAAGTCCACGATATAGGCACGGTTGATCAGGCTGGGGACGAACAAAATGGCCGGGCCAGACCCGCCGTAATCGAGCAGCCGCGTTTCAGACTCCTCCCAAATGGCCGGCGGGTCAGCCAGGTCGCGGGTGTAGGGGGAGGCGCGGTAGGCGGCGATGCCGGCGATCAGCGCGCGGTCTTGTTGTGAGACGGCGACGAACAGCGCGGCCAGTGCCTCTGGGTCAGGGGGTTGGGGGTTGGTTTCTCTCGAACTTGGCCAGACGTTGTTCCAGTTCGGTGATCCGGCGATTGAGGCGCTCGACCTCATCCAGGCGAGGTTGAGATGCAGGAGCAAGGGGCGGGGGCCCCGGCGGCTGAGCGGTGCTGGTTGTTCCGGGCGCTGGGGGCTGGGTGTGCTCATAAGGGGCGCGTAACAGGCCCAGGGCGGCATGGGCGGTGCTGGCCCAGAGCGCTACCATGGCGGCTATGGATTCCCGTAGCTCGCGGTCTGACGCCATGGCGGTCAGCTCGCTTTGCCACAAGGCCACCCAATCTTCGGCCAATCGCTCGCTCATGCAGCATCATGTCCCCGGAAAACCCTACCCTGGGAGGGTAATACCCTAAAACAACCTAACCCCGCCATATGGCAATTGCGAAGATACGGTTTGCACTGCGCAATTACATGTGGGAGGCTTGAACTGAAAGTGTGGGCACCATGCTGGGGGATAAACCAATGAGTGAAACAACCAACGAAACGCCAAATCCGGTCATTGTAAAAAAATACGCCAACCGGCGGTTGTATAACACTGAAAGTTCCAGTTACATCACATTAGACAATCTGGCTGAGATGGTGCGCGAGAACCGCGATTTTGTGGTGTATGACGCGAAATCCGGTGAGGATATCACCCGCAGCGTGCTGACCCAGATTATTGTGGAGGAGGAGAGCAAGGGTAAGGCCATGCTGCCGACCAATTTTTTGCGCCAGCTGATTGGGTTTTACGGCGATAATATGCAGAGCGTGGTGCCGAGGTATCTGGACCAGGCAATGAACAGCTTTGCCAAGCAGCAGGAAAACATGCGGGCGGCGATGCAGAAAACCGTTGGCGTGTTCATGCCGCCGGGGATGGAAGATGTGGGCCGCAAAAACATGGCGATGATGGAGCGGGCGATGACCCTGTTCACGCCATTTTACCGCGAAGGTGAGCCCAAAGAGGGCGATGCGGTGGTGAATGAATATCAGGAAGAAATTATGAGCCTGCGGGCGGAAGTTGAACGGCTGCAACAGCAACTGGCGATGGCGCGGGCAAAACCAAAAAAAGCCGAATAGGGGTTGCTGTTACAATTTTTTGCCGTCTGAGAAAATTAATCGGCGGGGTTTATGTGAAGGCTCAAGCTCCTTTGTGGGAACAGGAGATATGAGATGAAAAAAATGCTGCTGGTTTTGCTGCTGGGCGCTACAATGGCCCCACTTGCAGGATGCGTGGTGGTGCCAGAGCGGCCTTATGCCGGGGCGGCATGGGTGCCGGGGCATTACGGCGCTGGCGGTTTTTGGATACGCGGCCATTATAACTGAAGAATTGTCGGTGGCTCTGGAGGAGGGTGTGTCTTTTTTAGTTTGAACGAAGACCATTATCGGGCTGCGCCCTGGACCCAGTTTTGGGTGCTGCTGGGGTTTTTGTGCTTGTGTCTGGGCGTGGGCGCCACTGCCGGCGTGCTGACCGTGGGACCGGCACTGCTATGGTATGCCAGTCTGGCCCGGCCGCTGCTGAGCCCGCCGAACTGGCTATTCGGGCCGGTTTGGACCGTGATGTATGGCGCGATGGCGGTGGCAGCCTGGATGATCTGGCGGGAGCCGGGGATGCCGCGCAAGCGCCAGACGGCTTTGACATTCTGGGGTGTGCAACTAGCGTTGAACGCCTCCTGGAGTCCGGTGTATTTTGGCTTGCACATGCTGGGTGCGGGGCTGGTTGTTATTTTGCTGCTGCTGGCGGCGGTGGCGGCGACAGGCAGGCGGTTTTACCAGCTGGATGTTCGGGCAGGGCTGCTGCTGGCGCCCTATCTGGCCTGGGTGGGATTTGCGACATATTTGAACGCAGGGTTCTGGTGGCTGAACCGCTGATAGGCTAGAGATGTTCTTATGAAAAAAATGATCCTCGTGGCCCCCTTCCTGTTGGCGGGCCTCTGCGTTTCTCCGGCCCTGGCACAAATGGCTCCTGGTGCATCCGCCTTGACCGGTGGCGGGGCGCCTAAGCCGCGTGATGCGGCCCCCTCTGACATTGCGCCGCCTGCCTTACCGGGTGCCGATGTAACCGGCGGAATTGCCACCGCGCCGAAGGTCAAGAAGGCCAATAGCGGTGACCCGACCGTGGATTTATTCGCCGCCATTAATAAAAGTGATTATGCCGGGGCACAGGATGCGATTGGCCGCGGCGCTGATCTGACCGCGCATGACGCGTTGGGGGAGACGCCGCTCGATTTATCGATTGCGCTGAACCAAAATAATATCACCTTTTTGATTTTGGCGACTTCTGAGGAAGGTGGCGGCAACACATCAGGCCCGTCGGTGTCAGCCAGCAGCGCTACGGCGGCCAAGCCAGCGGTGAAGCCGAAGCCGCATACGGTGCAGGTGAAAGAACAAACCGCGCCGGTTGCGGCTGCGAAGCCCATGGCCCCGAAGGCCGCAGCGCCGGTGTATGGCAATGATTCTGGGCAGCCAAATGTTTCCGTAGGGTATTTGGGGTTCGGGCAGAAGTAATAGATACCCGCCTACGCGGGTATGACGGTGTGGGTGCCTGCGTGGGCATGGTGCCGCGAATGCGGCAGGGCGGGTATGGCGGCGCGACTTTGAAGGCGCGGCTTTGGTTGCGCGGGTAAAACGGCGTGTGGTTGCGATAACCACAAAAAACCAGCGCTAGTGGGCCGCCCCCCAGTTTTGGCCGATGCCGGTTTCAACAATCAATGGCACTGAAATTTGGGCGGCGTTTTGCATAACGCTTTGGGCCAGGACGGCGGTGGCCTCGGCCTCGTGCGTGGGGGCTTCAAACAACAATTCATCATGCACTTGCAACAACAGCCGAGCTGAAAGATTGGCGGCTTTTAGAGCGGCGGGGAGTTTGACCATGGCATATTTGATAATGTCAGCCGCACCGCCTTGCAGCGGCGCGTTGATGGCCTGGCGCTCAGCGTAGGCGCGCAGTTGCGGCAATTTATCCGTGATGCGGGGCACCCAGCAGCGCCGCCCGAACGGAGTTAACACAAACCCATCACGGCGGGCTTGTTCCTTGGTATGGTCCATATAGGTGCGAATTTGCGGGTAGCGTTTGAAATACGCATCGATATAGGTTTTAGCCTCACCTGCGGAAATGCCAAGCTGGCGGGCTAAACCGAAGGCGGAGATGCCGTAGATGATGCCGAAATTGATGGCCTTGGCGCGCCGGCGGGTGGCTGAATCCATGCCTTGCATCGGCACATCAAACACTTCCGAGGCGGTGCGGGCGTGAATATCCTCACCGGCGGCGAAACTTTGTTTCAAAGCCGGAATATCAGCCACATGGGCCAGCAGGCGCAGTTCAATTTGGGAATAATCAGCCGAGATAAGCTGGTGGCCGGGGGCGGCAATAAAGGCTTTGCGGATGCGCGCCCCCTCAAGCGTGCGAATGGGGATGTTTTGCAAATTTGGGTCGATGGAGGAGAGCCGACCGGTGGTGGTGGCTGCCATGGCGAAGTTGGTGTGGACCCGCCCGGTGGTAGGGTCGATCTGGTTGATCAGCGCATCAGCGTAGGTGGATTTTAATTTTGAAAGCTGCCGCCAGTCAGTGACGGCTTGGGCGATCTCGTGGCCCGCTTCCGCGAGGGTTTCCAAAACGGAGGAGTCAGTGCCCCAGGCACCGAGTTTGCTTTTTTTGCCGCCGGGGAGTTTGAGCGTGTCAAACAAAATTTCACCCAACTGCTTGGGGCTGCCAACATTGAAGGGCTGGCCTGCAAGTTTATGGATTTGAGCTTCATAGTCTGCCATGCGGCTGGCAAATTCCAGCGACATTGATTGCAAATCATCACGGTCCACCATGATGCCGGCGGCTTCCATGGCGGCCAGGATGGGGATGAGTTTTTTCTCGGTAAGTTCATACAGTGCGAGTGATTTATTGGCGCGTAAACGGCGTTTTAATAACGCCCAGAGCCGCAGCGTGATGTCAGCCGCTTCAGCGGCGTAGGCGGTGGCGCGCGCCAGGGGGATGCTGGCGAAGGGCAGGCGGTTGCGGCCGGTGCCGGAGATGGAATCATAAGTTTGGGCGGTGTGGTTGAGGTGCAGCAGGGCCAGCTCATCGCGGTCATGGCCGTGCAGGCCGGCGTCCATGGCGTAGGAGATCAGCATAGTGTCATCGAGCGGGTCGATGTGGGTGAGTTGCAGTTTGGCGAGGACTTCGGTGCCGTATTTGGCATCGTGAAAAATTTTCAAAACCGCAGGGTCAGCCAGCAGATTTTTGAGAGCGCCGATAACATCATTACGGCTCAACTGCGGCGCATCATCAAGAGCCAGGTTGTGGCCCAGCGGAATGTAGCAGGCGCAGCCGGGGGCGGTGGCCAAAGCAATACCGACGAGATTGCCGTGCAATGAGTTATGGTCATCAGTTTGCACATCGAGTGCCAAGCACCCGGCTGCAGCGGCGGCGGCGATGACGGCGTTTAATCCATCAAGGCTGGTGATGGTGGTGTAGCCCGAAAATGCGGCGGTGTGGGCGGGCGGGCTTGCCACGGTGGCGGCAGGCGCGGTTGATTTTGATCCGATAATATCAAGCCGCTGTTTGATGCTTTTGAAATTTTGGGCATCCAGAAAAGCGCTGAGCGTGGCGTCATCCCAATGTTTGACCACGAAATTTTCAATTGGTTCGGGCAACGGCGCGTCATCACGCAGGATGACCAGTTGTTTGGAAATACGGGCGGCATCAGCATGTTCGATCAACGCGTCACGGCGCTTGCTGGGCTTCATGCTGGCGGCAGCATCAAGCACCGCTTCCAGGGTGCCATATTCAGTGATGAGCTGTGCCGCCCCTTTGGGGCCAATGCCGGGCACGCCTGGCACATTGTCAGTTGAATCGCCGATCAGGGCTTGCACTTCGATGACTTTATCAGGCGCAACGCCGAATTTGGCGGCAACCTCAGCCAGGCCGATGGTGGTGTTTTTCATGGGGTCCAGCATGGTAACCTGGGGCCCGAGCAGCTGCATGAGGTCTTTGTCAGATGAGACGATGACAGCCTCACCGCCGGTGGCTTTCACGGCTTTGGCGTAGGCTGCGATCAGATCATCAGCCTCCCAGTCCGCCAGTTCGATGCTGGGCAGGCCAAAGGCGCGCGTGGCCTCACGGATCAAAGCGAATTGCGGAATAAGTTCTGGTGGCGGTGCGGGGCGGTGGGCTTTGTAGGCCGGGTAGAGCCGGTTGCGAAAGGTTTGGCTGCCGGCATCAAAAATCACGGCGATATGGCTGCCGGTGTGGTCTTTGATCAACCGCGAGATCATGTTGCAGAAGCCAAACACCGCATTGACATGGGTGCCATCAGCGCGGGTCATCGGCGGGATGGCGTGGAAGGCGCGGAAGATGAAGCCTGAGCCGTCAACCAGAACGAGGCGGGGTTGGCTCAATGGCTGTGGTCCACGCTGCCGGGTTCAAGGATGAAGCATTTTGAACAATAGGGGCATACCACCTGGGTGCCGGTGATGTTGAGGAACACTTTTGGGTGACCCAGCACTTCAGCATCACCATCACAGGAGACGGAACGGGTTTTGACGCGGATAATCTCAGACGTGGTTGCTGTGCGCTCGGGCATGGTGGGGGCTCGCTGTTAGGGTTGGGGGTATGATAGCGCTAATGCGGATGGGTTCAAAATTTTGCGCTTTGCCAAAGGCGTTATTAAAGGCGTGGCTGTTGATGTTGGGGCTGGCAGGGTTTGGGCTGGCGGGGTGTACGGCGATTTCGTTTGGCGTGCCGAAGGCTTACCCAGGCCACCCGATTATCACCAGCGGGGCGTTTGCGCTGGCCGGTGGGGTGCGGTTGCCCTACCGGCTGTATCCGGCGGCGGGCAAACTGCGGGCGGTGGTGCTGGCGCTGCATGGTTATACCGATAGCCGGGACGCCTGGGTGCTGCTTGCCGAGGTGCTGAACCGCCAAGGGATTGCGCTGTATGCGCCGGATCAATCAGGGTTTGGGGCCACCGCCAACCGTGGCACCTGGCCAGGGACGGCGGTGCTGGTGGATGAGGCACGCCAGATGGCGGGGCAGTTGCGGGCGCAATACCCGCAGACCAAACTGGTGTTGATGGGTGAGAGCATGGGCGGGGCCGAGGCGATTTTGCTGGGGGCATCGGTCAACCCGCCGCCAGTGGATGCTTACGTGATTTCGGCCCCCGCCGTGTGGGGGGCCGATGCGTTGAACCCGGCATACCAGGAGGCGCTGCGGGTGGCGGCATTTTTGGCACCCCAGAAGCGGCTGACCGGCGGTGCGGTGCATGTGCAGGCCAGTGACAATAAGGCCGCATTGATTGCGTTTGGTAAGGACCCGTTGACGATTCATGCGCCGCGCCTGGATAATCTGGCGGGACTGGTGCGGATGATGGGGGACGCGCAAATTGCCTGCGCGCGGTTTGAAAAACCGGCGCTGATTTTATATGGCGGGCATGACGCGTTGATCCCCAAGGCAGCGATGCGCCGGTGCTGGCAGGCGATCCCTGCCGGGGCGCCAACCGGGGCGCCGGTGGTGCTGGCGTATTACCCGGCGGATTACCATTTAATTGAGCGCGATTTGGAGCGGGCAACCCCGAGCGCTGACATTGCGGGGTTTATTTTGGATGAGGGTGTGCTCTCAGACGCACCAAGTGAGGCGACGGTGTTTTTGGCGGGCGGCGGTTAGGTGGGAGCTGGCAAGGCGGGGGTTTACCGAGTGACATTTGAGACCATATAAAATGTGGTCAATCATCAGGTAAAAAAAATGCAAATCTCACGACGGAATGTTTTAAGCGGCGCGGCCTCATTAGGCACCGTGTTGGGGGCCACGCCGGGAACGATTACCAGGGCGCGGGCTTCTGCTACCCAGCGACTTACCGCGGGCACCCGCGTTTTAGAGGTAAACGGCAAGGCGGCCAAGGTGTTTGGGCTGGTGGGCCCGAACGGGCTGCCGGGGATAACATTGGCACCCGGTGAGCGGTTTGCGGTGACTTTGGATAACCAGGCCGGTATTGAAACGATTGTGCATTGGCACGGCCAGTTGCCAGATTGGCGCCAAGACGGGGTGCCCTGGCCGCAGACGCCGCCGCTCGCCCCTGGTGCTCAGAGGGTGTATGATTACACCCCCATTCCCGGCACGTTCTGGATGCATTCCCACCAAGGGATGCAGGAGCAACAATTGATGGCAGCGCCTTTGATTGTGCATGACACCGCCAGCGCCAACGCGCAGGAGGTGGTGATGATGCTGCATGATTTCAGCTTTAAAACCCCTGATGAGCTGATGGCCGGGCTGACCAAAAAAGGCGGCATGATGGGTGGCATGGGTTCAGGCGGCATGGGCGGCATGAGTGGCATGAACATGAGCTCAGGTGGCATGGGCGGTATGGGCGGTATGGGCGGCATGATGGGCGGTGACCTGAATGATGTTGCTTATGATGCTTATTTGACCAACGAGCGTACCTTGGATGACCCGCACGTGAGCCGTGTGGCAGTGGGGCAGGAAATTCGACTGCGGATTATCAATGGCTCCAGCTCAACCAACTACTGGATTGACCTGGGCGCATTGGCCGGCAAGGTGGTTGCTGTTGACGGCCATGATGTTGTGCCGGTGGCAGGGACATTGTTCCCGATTGCGATGGCGCAGCGTTTGGATGTTTTGGTGACATTGCCAGCCGCCGGGGCTTACCCGGTATTTGCCCAGGTAGAAGGCAAAACCAGCCGCACCGGCCTGGTGCTGGCAACACCTGGGGCCAGCATTACCAAGTTGGGCGATGCCGCCAGCGCCGCCAACGCGGTTGATTTATCATTGGAAATGCAGCTACGCGCTGCCCAGCCGCTGGCGGTACGCGCAGCTGATGTTGTGATTCCATTAAAGCTTGGTGGCGATATGAGCCAGTATGCATGGTCATTGAACAACCGCGCCTGGCCAAACCCGGAGGTGCTGATGGTTAAGGCCGGCCAGCGGGTGGCGATAGAGATGAACAATCATTCCATGATGTCACATCCGATGCATCTGCATGGTCATACGTTCCAGGTTGAAGCGATTAACGGCCAGCCCCAGATTGGCGCGATGCGCGATACCGTGCTGGTGCCCCCCATGGGTGCGGTACGCATTGCCTTTGATGCCAACAACCCTGGGCGTTGGCTGATGCATTGCCATAATTTGTATCATATGATGTCAGGGATGATGACCGAAGTCAGGTATCCTGGAATCGTTTAGCGGCAAATTCCGGCGCGGTTTTCGTTTTGTTAAGTTATAGAGTTGATTTAACGTTATTTGCCGTTACCGCGGTGGATGACTTAGCTGCATTACGTGCTGTTAACCTTGGCATTTGTGCGTGGTCGAGACCGTCTGGACCAGACAAGTTAAAGCAACTAATGCAACCAATATGCAAAGAATTCGGCATTGGATTAGATTTTGTTCGTGAACCACCGGCCAGCTTCCCAAAGTTTGCTGGCTGGCTGGCTGGACATCTGAAAAGATGCTGTCGGTTTTTATTATCACGCTAGCGCAGGAAACTGAGCGGCAAGCCAAAATCGCGGCGCGGCTTGAAAAATTCGGCATGGCTTATGAATTTTTCCCCGCCGTGCACAAGGATATGATGAGCCCGGCGGACCGGCGCTTTTATAATTCACGCCGCCGCCGTCTGGCTTTGGGCAAGGATTTATATGACGGCGAAATTGCCTGCCTGCTGAGCCATAAGCGTTTGATAGAAAAGATTGCGCGCGAAAAAATCGCCCATGCGATTATCCTCGAAGATGATTGCGTGATGTGCGATGAATTCCCCAGCATTATTGGTGCGCTGTTGGCGAGAACGGATTTATGGCATCTGGTGCGGTTTTTCGGCAATGAGAAGCATGAGCAGCGTCCGCATCGCAAACTGACAAGGTTGGTGGGCGGGTTTTCACTGGTGCGGATCGCGACGTCACCGGGGGAGGCGCATTGCTATGTGCTTGACCAATTCGCAGCGCAGAAAATAGCGCACGTCCTTAACAATACATCGACGCCGATTGATATTTTGTTGGGGCAACCGTGGAAGACGCACCTGGGTGTGCTAACCGTGTACCCCAAAGTGGCATGGCAGGATGCGGGCCATTTGTCAGCCATCGGCGATGAGAGGTTTTCTGGCAAATTGCATGTTACCGGCGCGGAGAAATTTGCCTTCCGCATCGTTCATCCATTTTACGTTCTGCGTAATACCGTCTTCAAAAAGCTATGGTATTTCGCCATGGCAATTCATGACTGGCAAGTGGCGCACCGCGCGCGGCGGGACGCCAGCGCCGGGCGGTGAGGTGGGGCCGCGGTTACACCACCCCGGCACATTGGTGCGTGGTGGTTGCGCGTGATGGTTGGGCGTGGTGGTAGTTAGAACGCGGCTTCCATGAAGATTTTGGTAATATTGCGGTCCCAGTTGTTATGATAGCGGTTTAGCCAGTGTTCAGCCTGGGTTGGCGCACCTGCGGCGATGTGGTGCAGCGGCGAGAGATAGATGCGCTCATCGAGCCCCTCGGCGTTGACGTAACCACGGGCGCGCAGGCCCTGGTCGGCGATCACCACGGCGTCACGCGCCAGGCTGCGCAGGGTGGCGTCGCGGTAGGGGGTGTGGATGCCCGACTTTGGAACTTCCGCGCGGAGTTCCATGAGTTTTTCATAACTGATATTGGCGGCCAGCGCGGCGGCGGCGGCTAGCGAGTCAGCATCATAGAACAGGCCGGTCCAGAAGGCGGATTGTGCCAGCATCATGGCGGGAGAGCCGGAGTCCGCGCCGCGCGTTTCAATGTAGCGCTTCAGGCGCACATCCGGGAAGGCGGTGGTCATGTGGTCGGCAAAGTCACCGATGGTGGCTTGGATGCCGGCGAGATCCCCGGGCAGGCGGCCGGCCATGAAGTCACGGAAGGAAGCCCCGGCGACGTCATGGTAGATGCCATCGCGATAGACGAAATACATCGGCACATCGAGCAGCCATTCAACATAGGCCTCGAAGCCGAAGCTACGGCTGAAAAAGACCGGCGGAATGCCGGCGCGGGATTTGTCAGTGTCGGTCCAGATTTGGGCGCGGTTCGAGAGGTAGCCGGTGGGGCGGCCCTCCATAAAGGGGGAGTTGGCAAACATGGCGGTGGCGAGCGGCTGCAGCGTGGCGGCGACGCGCATTTTGGTGATCATGTCGGCTTCGGAGCAGAAGTCGAGATTAACTTGCACGGTACAGGTGCGCAGCATCATGTCGAGGCCGAGGCTGCCGACCTTGGGCATATAGCCGCGCATGATTTTGTAGCGGCCCTTGGGCATGAAGGGCATCTCGGCGCGGGTGGCGGTGGGGTGGAAGCCGAGCGGCATGAAGCCGAGGCCAAGTGCCGGGCCAAGACGCTTGAGCCGCGCGATGTGATGGTCAAGCTCAGCTTTGGTTTCATGCAGGGTGGCGAACGTATCACCGGAGAGTTCAAACTGCCCGCCGGGTTCAAGCGAGAGTGAGGCGCCACCGGATTTCAGCCCGATGATATTGCCGTTATCGAGGATGGGGGTTTGGTGTTCCAGGTCCTCGATGACGCGCAGCAGCGCCTTGATGCCGGGTTTGCCGCCAATGGTCTCGTAGGCAGGCGGTGCCAGCGTATCACGGTGGAAGCCAAACGCCTCATGCTCGGTGCCAATGCGGTAGTCGGCGGGCAGCTTGCAGCCGGCGGCCAGATAGTCGGCAAGCTCCTGGGTGCCAGTAATAGGGGTGGTGTCGGCGTCTCCGGGGTTCGACAAAGGCTACTCCTGTGGCGGGTCCGTTGCGAGGAGCAAGGCAAGCCCGGCGATGGCGGCGGTTTCGGCACGTAGAATATGTGCCCCAAGTGACACGCGTTTCACTTGGGGATGCGTGTCGATACTGACAAGCTCGGCATCGGTAAAGCCACCCTCGGGGCCGACCAGCAGTGCGCTTGGTGCGGCGGTGTGGCGGACCAGGGGGGCCTTACGGCGCTCATCGGCGACAAATAATTGGCGGTTTTCTGGCCATTTTGCCATCAAAGCGGGCAAAGTGAGGGGGGCCATGATCTCGGGGATGGCGAGCCGCTCACATTGTTCGGCAGCCTCAATGGCGATGGCGCGCAAACGCTCAAGATTCACATGGTCGGCCTGGGTGCGCAGGGTGATGACGGGCTGGATGCACGCGATGCCGAGTTCGGTGGCCTTTTCCACCACCAGGTCAGTTTTGGTGCGCTTGAGCAGGGCAAAGCACAGCCAACTGTCAGGTTCAGGGGTTTGGCTGCGGGTAAGGGTGAGGGGCGCGAAGGTGACTTTTTTGCGGGTAAGCTCGGTGATGGTGGCGTGCCATTCACCATCCTGGCCGTTGAACAGCAAAACAGGGTCCCCCACGCTGCGACGCATGACATTTGCAAGATAATGCGCCTGCGCCTCGCTGCCGGGGGCGGGCAGGCCCTGGGCGAGGGGGACGGTTACAAAAAGCCTGATTGACGAATTGCTCATAGGGGGTGGATTAGCAGGCATGGATGGATTTACCGATATCCGCGCGGGTGGTTGGGTGCGGCTTTTACCGCGGCGCTGGATTCCCTATGCGATTTTGGCGCGGTTTGACCGGCCGGTGGGGGCATGGCTGCTGTTTTTGCCAGGGTTGTGGGCCATCTGCCTGGCAGCAGGGGGCTTCTGGCTGGGGGTGTGGCTGACCGTGCTGTTCGGCGTGGGGTCAGTGGTGATGCGCGGCGCCGGGTGCGTGGTGAATGATTTGTGGGACCGCGATATGGACCGGCTGGTGACCCGCACGGCCGGGCGGCCGCTGGCATCAGGGATATTAAAGCCGATTGATGCGATGGCGTTTTTAGCGCTGCTGCTGGCGCTGGGGCTGCTGATTTTGGTGCAGCTGGATAATATCGCCCGCTGGCTGGGGGTGATTTCACTGCTGCCAGTGGCGCTGTATCCGCTGGCGAAGCGGGTGACCTGGTGGCCGCAGATTGTGCTGGGGTTCACCTTCGGCTGGGGTGCGTTGCAGGGCTATGCGGCGGCGGCGGGTGCGCTGCATTGGCCGGTGGTGCCGCTGTATGCAGCGGCGATTTTTTGGATCCTGGGGTATGACACGATCTACGCGCATCAGGACCGTGAGGATGATGCGCTGATCGGGGTGAAATCCACCGCCCGCTTGTTTGGCGCCAACACCAAGCCGTTTTTGCTGGTGTGCTATGGGGCGATGATGCTGTTGCTGGCGGTGGCAATGGCAATGTCCAAAGCTTCGGTGTTTGGCATTGCAGCACTGTTGTTGCCGGCGGCGTTGTTGCTGCGGCAGATTTTGTTGCTGGATATCAACAACCCTGAATTATGCTTAAAGTTATTTAAGTCAAACCGGGAGGTTGGGCTGGCCGTCGCAGCGGCGATATTGATCGGTCAGGTGTTCTGATCCCCCGGGTTGGTGCCCGAGGGATCAAATAGCGGCAGGTTAGAGTTTCTTTTTACCGGGCTTGCCGGCGTGGTCTTGGAATAACTTATCGGCGATTTTCTGCTGGGCCTCAGGGAAGGTCGCGTAGAGAGCGCTGAAAGCGTCACTAAGTTTTTTGACACCGTCAGCATGGGCCTGCGCGAGAGAAGCGTAGGATTGCATGTTTTCCGGCGCGGTCAGGGTGGCGATGTCAGCGCGGCTGTGGAAAGCGGCGTCCATCTGGATGGCGTTTTCGCGCATGACTTGGGCGAATTGCTTCCAGGCTGGTTCCTCGGTGGCGGTGATTTTTAATTGTGCGTGTAGTGTATTGATATGTTGGTCAACCTTGGCGGCCGCGGCTTTCGAAAATGCCGGGGTGGTTGCGGCTGTAGCGGCGGGTGCTGCCATGGGCGTCATCGGGGCCGCGGGCGTTACGGATGGGCTGGTTGGGGCACTCATCGGTGTGGCTTGGGCGAATGCCGCCATGGGGATGAAAGACGCCGGTAGCGCGAGGGCGGCCACGCTGGCGGCAACGCGAACGAATGCTGTTGGTTTCATCAGGTGTCTCCGTTAAATTTTTTAAGCTGTAAGGCGTTGTTAATCATCATCGCCTGACCGGTAGGGTGCATAATAAACCGGTGGTGGGGGGGCGTAATAAGCCGGTGGTGGCGGGGCGTAATAAACCGGCGGCGGTGGCGCGTAATATTGTTGCTGTTGCGACACGATAGCGCCGCCGAGCAGCGCACCGATACCGATGCCAAGCAGAGCGCCGCCGACCGCATCACCACCGCCACCGCCACCGCGATAATCGCCGCGATCGCCGCCATAATAATGATGGTCATCAGCGTGGGCGGCCAGTGGGGCCAGAGAGATGGCGGCGGCAAAGACCGCTGTGGTGATAAATTTGAAGTTGTTGGCGATGCTCATGGGTTCCGTCCTTTCGAGAAGAGACAAATCAGGCGTGCCAAGTTTTATAGCGCTGGATTTTGTTGAAATCGCGGCGGCGAATTGTCAGGATTTAGCCGCCGAGATCACAAGCTGGTGATTATTTCGGGCTTTAGTGCGTAACCCCACCCGCGACAGCGCCAACGCCGGCGCCAATGGCGGCACCAGCCAAAACCGGGCCGCCGACAACGGCGGTGATGGCTGCACCGCCAACCGCGCCAATAGCACCACCGGAGAGCATGCGCTGCTGCTGGTGGTTCATATGGTCACAGCCGGCCAAAGATACGGCACAAAGTGCTACAACGATTAAACGAGGATATGCAGACATGACCTAATTCCTTTATTGATGACGTACATTGCGGAATAATTGTCATATGGGGGTGTGTCGGGGAAACCCCAAGTTTATTACGAAATTTTACGGTTTTGGAGAGGTGAAATCCTGGATGCCCCACCGCTTACGCCGGAAACGGCGCTGCGGCACCCTGGAGATTTCAGGTTAACGAATCACAAAACCGGTGAATGCGGGCGCAAGCTTCGCGCAGGGCTTCGGTGGAGGTGGCATAGCTGATACGGAAATGGCCAGGGTAGATGAACGCCGCGCCATGCACCGCCGCGACGCCGGTTTCTTCCAGCAAGGCTATGACAAAATCCTCATCATTGGTAATTTTGGTGCCCTTTGGTGTGGTTTTGCCGATGCAGCCGTGCATGGAGGGGAACACGTAAAATGCCCCTTCTGGTTTGGCGCAATACAAGCCGGGGGCAGCGTTCAGCAGGTCAACCACCATGTCACGCCGGGCTTTGTAGGCGTGCACCATGATGGCGATATCATCCTCAGGGCCATTAAGGGCGGCCACGGCGGCGGCCTGGCTAACCGATGAGGTGTTGGAGGTGGACTGGCCTTGCAACTTATCCATGGTTTTGATGAGCGCTGCGGGCGCGCCGCAAAAGCCAATGCGCCAGCCGGTCATGGCATAGGCTTTCGAGCAACCGTTCATGGTGATAGTGCGGTCGCGCAACTGGGGTTCAACTTCCACGATGGTGGCGGATTTGAAACCATCATAGGTGAGTTTTTCATAGATATCGTCAGTGAAAACCCAGACATGCGGGTGCTTGAGCAAAACATCGCAGATCGGGCGTAGGTCAGCTGCGGAATAGGCGGCACCGGTGGGGTTGTTGGGGGAGTTGAGGAACACCCATTTGGTTTTTGGCGTAATGGCGGCGTCAAGATCCTCAGCGCGCAATTTGAAGCCGGAATTTTGGCTGCACGGCACAAAGACCGGCGTGCCTTCAGCCAGGGCCACGATATCAGGGTAGGAGACCCAGCACGGGGTTGGGATGATGATTTCATCGCCCGCCTGCACGGTGGCCAGCATGGCGTTGAAGATGATTTGTTTGCCGCCGGTGGAAACCATAACCTCTTCAGGTTTGTAATCCAGCCCGGAATCGCGCTTGAATTTTGCCGCTACGGCTTTGCGCAGCGCCATGGTGCCTGAGACATCGGTGTATTTGGTATCACCGGCTTGAATTGCCGCGATGGCCGCGTTTTTGATATGGGCTGGTGTGTCAAAATCCGGCTCGCCGGCGGAGAGGGAGATAATGTCCTGGCCAGCGGCTTTTAGGGCGCGCGCCTTGGCGGTAATGGCCATGGTGGGGCTGGGGTTGATGCGGTTCATACGGTCAGCGGTTAGGGACATTTGGGCTCTCAATTACCAGGGGGGGGAATAGCTTTACCCATAATCCTGCAGTGGGCCCGCCGCAACCGCGGCTAAAGGTTCCGCCGCAACTGCGGCTGGATGTTAGGGTTTTGTGAGCGGCGTGTGAATTGCGTATTAAAGCTGCAGTGGGGCGGCTTGGTTTGGTAATTGGCTTAACAATTACGCTTGCAAACAAGGCTAAATCATCCTACCGCCAGTCGCATTCGGATCACAGCTCTAAAACTAAGGTTTAGAGCCGGGTTTAGTACGGCTGCGGCACCGAATAATCATTACGGCCTGCACCTAAGATAAGGTGTGGGTTATTCAGGAGAGTTTTTACCATGACATCATTAAAATCAGCAGCTTTGGCTGCAATGTTTGCTTTTGGCGTTGCTGCCCCGGCGTTTGCGCAGTCTGCAATGTCCCCCATGTCTGCACCAACGTCTGCACCAATGGCAGCTCCGGCCGCTTCAACCGCAGCACCAGCCGCAGCTGCCACAACCTCAGCCATGAAGCCGACCAAGACAAAGAAGACCAAGGCTGAGAATACCGCTGCAACAACCAAGACCACAGTCGGGCGTTTCAAGACCGAAGCTGAAGCCAAGGCAAGCTGCCCGATGGACAGCGTTGTGTGGGCCAGCTCCAAGAGCAAGGCTTACCATGTGTCCACCTCCAAGCTGTATGGCAAAACCAAGTCCGGCGCTTATGAGTGCCAGAAGACCGCTGATGCGGCTGGTTACCACGCTGCCAAGAACTAACATTTGACCGGCATTGTTGGGTGGCGAAAGCTGCCCAACAACTGCGGGTATGATGGCTTGCCTGACAAATTTAAGTGACCACGGGCTGATGATAAGTTTCACCAGGAGAGAAAACGATGGGTTTATTTGACGGCGTAGCGGGGATTATTTCGGGCGCCATGGCAGGCGGCAATACCGGCCAGGTGTCTGACATGCTGATGGGGGCTCTCTCGGAGCATGGTATCAGCGATGTTGGCGGGTTGGTATCAAAGTTTCAGAGTGCCGGGTTGGGTGAGCATGCCGCCTCCTGGGTTGGCAATGGCAGCAATATGCCGATTGACGCGAGCTCAGTTGAGCAGGCGCTCGGCAGCCATGTGGTGGCCTCGATTGCGGCAAAGCTGGGGGTTGACCCGGCGATGGCGAGCCAGTTGTTGGCGCAGCATCTGCCGGCGGTGGTTAGCCACATGACCCCCGATGGCCAAGTGCCGGACGCTTCCTGAGAGGCTTTAGACGTGACGTAAAAGGCGCCCACCAGGCGCCTTTTTTATGGCTGGTGGCACAGCCGAGGGCCGCGACAAAAAAGCGCCACGAGGGCGCTTTTAGAAAACTAAAAATGGCTTAAACGACGCGGGCTTAGAAAGCGAAGATTTAGAAGCCTTCGCGCTCAATGCGTTTACGCTCCATTTTGCGGGCGCGACGAACTGCTTCGGCGGCCTCACGGGCGCGGCGTTCGCACGGCTTTTCATAGTGCCGGCGCAGTTTCATTTCGCGGAAAACACCCTCACGCTGGAGTTTCTTTTTGAGCGCCTTGAGGGCTTGATCGACGTTATTGTCGCGAACGAGAACTTGCACTTGGCAGACAACTCCTGAAACCGAAAAAACAGAAAGACGCCGCAGCAAGATTGCCGCGATCGCCGGATTTTGAGGTCTATAGCACAAAAAACGCTCTCGCCAAATCATTTCTGAGGGGGCATCTATGCAGGCATGGCGATCCTCAAAATAGCCCGGATGGGGCACCCGGTTTTACTCACCCGCGCTGCGCATGTGGCTGACCCAACGGCGGCTGAAATTGCGCAACTCATTGAAAACATGACGGAAACTCTGGAGGATGCCGGCGGGGTAGGGCTGGCGGCACCGCAGGTGCATGTCAGCCTGCGGTTGTTTATTTATAAAGTGCCGGGCGAGCGGGCGGGGGTTGAGGGCGCCGAGGTGCCGCTCCGTGCTGTGATCAACCCGCTGATTACGCCGCTCTCACCCGAGGTGACGATGGGGTGGGAGGGGTGTTTATCGATCCCCGGCTTGCGGGCGGCGGTGCCGCGTTTTGAGCGGATCCGCCTCACCGGGCTGGATGCCGCAGGTGCTGCGATTGACCATGAGCTATCGGGCTTTCATGCGCGAGTGGTACAGCATGAGGCAGACCATCTGGATGGGATATTATATCCGATGCGGATGCATGATTTCAGGTATTTTGGGTTTCAAGAGGAAACCGTGAAATATGATTTTCCGTTGCCGAAAATCGAGTTGCAGCAGGAGCAAGGCCATGAGTGAGGACGCGAAGCGTGACGAGTTGGTGGAGGCGCTGCTGGCGCAGGTGCCGTTTGACGGTTGGACCAGCCAGGCTTTGCGCCACGCCCTGATCAGCATGGGAGAGCCGGCGGATGATGGGCCGATCTATTTTCCCGGTGGTGCGGGAGAGATGATCTCGGCGTTCTGCGCCTTGGCCGACGAGCGGATGGTTGCCGCGGCCCAAGCAGCGGATTTGGCGGCTTACCGGGTGCCGGCCAGGGTGCGGGCGATCATCGCGCTGCGGTTTGAACAAAACCGGCCGCATAAGGAAGCGATCCGGCGGGCGATGTCATGGCTGGCGGTGCCGACGCATCTGCCGCTGGCGGTGAAACTGACGGCCGATACGGTGGATGCTGTCTGGCATGCGGCGGGGGACACTTCGGCGGATTTCAACTGGTACACCAAGCGCGGCCTGCTGGCGGCGATTTACACGCCCACATTGCTGTATTGGCTACGCGACCAATCTGACGAGGATGCGCAGAGCCTGGCGTTTCTGGACCGGCGGTTGGCGGGAACGGGGCGGATAACCAAACTGCGGCGCAAGATCGAGGGCGGGCTGCGGGGGCTGGCGCCGAAGCGGGCTTGAGAGGCCGCTGCGGCGTGCGGTTATTTCAGCAGCCCTAGCCGTGGGATATCGATGGCGGGGCAGCGGTTTATGACAACTTCCAAGCCAGCGGCGCGGGCGGTTTCAGCGGCTTCCTCATTGATCACGCCCAATTGCATCCAGATGGTTTTGGCACCCAGGCGGATGGCATCGGCCACCGGAGCGGCAACTTCGGCGCTGTTACGGAACAAATCGACCATCTCGAGCGGTGTTGCGTCATCCAGGCTGGCCACCACAAGGCGGCCCAGGATGCTCTGGCCGGCGAGGCCGGGGTTGACCGGGGTGACGTCATAACCTTGGGATAGCAGGAATTGCATGACCTCGTAGGACGGGCGCGAGGGTTTGTTGGAGGCGCCGACCAGGGCGATCCGCCTGGTGGTGGTAAGGATGCGGGTTAAATCATGGTCGGTCATGTGATCTTCCTTACAACTGCCTTCCTTTAAGTCTCGGGGCCGGTTACAGCCAATCCATGAAAAAGGGTATTTTTGGTTGCGTGGTGTTGAGCCTGCTGGGCTTTGTGATGTGGAGCATGCCCAATAAGCCGCAGGGTGGGGATGTAACCATGCCGGCTGGCAAGTTCAATTCCGTATCGTATGCGCCGTACCGGGCCGGGCAGTCACCTTTGGATAAAACGGTCCCGACCGGGGCGCAGGTGGCGCAGGATTTGGCGCTGGTGGCAACGCAAGCGGATGGGATCCGAACCTATTCCTCCAGCGAAGGCAATTACGATATCGGCGCACTGGCCAAGCAGGCCGGGCTGAAAGTTTCGGTTGGGATCTGGCTAGGTGGTGACGTGCGGCATAATGCCAAAGAAATGGCCGCTGGGATTGCCGAGGCTAACGCGCACCCCAATACCGTCACGCGGGTGATTGTGGGCAATGAGGTGCTGCTGCGGCGGGATCTTTCAGTGGATGATCTGATCAAGGACATTGATTACGTGAAGTCGCAGGTGAAGCAGCCGATTGCGTATGCCGACGTGACAGATTTCTGGCGGCAGTTTCCGCAGGTGGCGTCGCATGTGGATGTGGTGATGATTCATGTTCTACCGTACTGGGAAGATACGCCGCTGAATGTGGATAAGGCGATTGCCGCGCTTAAAACCACCATTGAGGGTTTTAAATATATGTATCCGGGCAAAACCATCGCCATTGGGGAAACCGGCTGGCCAAGCCGCGGGCGCTGGCGGGCGGATGCCGCACCATCCAGGGTAAATGAGGCGGTGTATTTGCGGAAGTTTGTGACGCTGGCTGACCAGGAGCACGTGGATTATAATTTGATCGAAGCGTTCGATCAGGATTGGAAATTCGAGGACGAGGGCGTGGCCGGTGCCAATTGGGGTATATGGAATGCCGCGCGTGCGCCGAAATTTCCGTTGAATGGCGGGGTGGTCGAGCATCCGCACTGGCCTTGGTACGCAGCGCTTGGCGCGATTTGCGGTAGTTTGCTGTTTGCCAGTGTGGGGTTTAGGAATTTGCGGCTGGCGGTACCCTCATTTGCGTTAGGCAATGCGTATGCGATTGCCTGCGCGGGTACGCTGCCGATGCTGTATGATGACTGGCAGGTTGTTGATGCGGTGGTGAATCTGGCTTTGCAGGCCGCCTTTGCGCTGATGATCATTCGCCGGGCTGATGCGATTTTGGCGGGTAAGATGTTGCCGCCGCGGGTAAGTGCTGGTGCAACCTTGGCGGCGTTGCGGCGTGGGCGGCTGTTATTTAACTATGATTCGTTCAGCTTTTTATTCCTGGTCAGTGCTGCGATTTTTCAGATGATGCTGGTATTGCCGCCAGATTTTGGGCGCTACCGGGAGGCGCCATTGGCGGTGTTTATCATTCCGGTGCTGGGCGCGTTGTTGCGGTTTTGGACCAAGGACAAACCGAAAAACCTGACATGGGAGGATATTCTGGCGGCCAATGTGCTGGCCCTGGCGGCGATTGCGAGCGCGGTGATTGAGGGTGGGAATAATTTGGATTTCATCACCTGGAGCATGGCGGCTTTGGCGATGGCCGCACCGATAATTTTGGCAACCGAGGGCAAGCGCGGCGGGCGTAAAGTGAAGCGGCAAAAGTAGATTTTCGCGCCCGCTGTTTGCGCTTGTGTGTCTGCGCTTGCGTGTCAGCACTTGCGTGTTCGCGCTTTACGTCAGTCCCGCGCAGGCGGGACTCTGTTGTTTGGCCGGTCGCTCGCAACGGTGGTAACACGCGCCATTGCGTGTATCACCGCCGGATGTGAGGTTTTACTTACCGTGTGTGCCTTCGCCAAGGACGAAGACGTCCTGGGCGGCGGGGGCGGGGGCCGGGTTGTTGAGCATTTCGATGCGGCCGGTGATTTGGCCGCCATCTTCCACTTGCAGGCGACGGCAACGCGCGACTCCCAGCACGCGGCCGGTGGCGCGCACGACCAGTGTGTTGCGGGCGGTCAACGTGCCGTCCACAGTGCCGGCGACTTCGGCTTCATCAACCTCAACCTCGCCTTTGAAGACGCCGCCCTGGGTGATGATCAGCTCGATCAGCCCGTTGATCATGGTGGCTTCCATGGTGCCTTCAACCACCAGACGTTCGGCCTCCTGGACGGTGCCCTGCACGCTGATGCCGCGGCCTACAACGAGAGTGCGGCGGTCGGATGGCTCGGCGTAGGGGGCGGGTGCTGCGGCGGTAGGGGGAGCCGGGATGTGGGCGGGCCGCATTGGCGCGTTAGGGGGCATGGGCGGGGCAAACGGGGAACGGGCCATTGAGGTCTCCTGAGGAACGGCGGTGGGTGGAACGGTCATGCGCATTGCGGCGCTGGGTTGGTCATCAAGCGGGTGGCGAAGAAACTCCGGTGGTGGTGGGTTGCCCAGAAAATCAGGCTGTTCCTGCGGCGCAGGCGACTGGGGCAGAGCGATCACTTCGGGTTTAGCGTCATTTGCTTTACGAAAAATTGACACGTGGCCTCCGGCATTGATGACGAGTTGATAAGCAGAGTCTGTGGCTAGCACGCGGGTTCGTGCCGGAACAATGCTGAGTTTGGTGAAAATACGGACATGGTGGTAGGCGCGAACCATGCGCGTGCGATGGCACAAGCTGGACCCATGCAATGGAGAGTAAGATGTCAGTGGTGCGTTTTGATATGACCGGGATTGGCAATGCGATCGTGGATTTGCTGGTGCGCACCGATGATGCGTTCCTCTCACACCATGACATGCCCAAAGGTGGGATGACGCTGATTGATGCCGATACCGCCACCAGGCTGACCGGGCTGATGGTGGGCGGGCAGACGGCGGCGGGAGGTTCAGTTGCGAATTCCTGCGCGGTGGCGGCGTCCCTGGGGGCGCATGTGGCGTTTTTGGGCAAGGTGGCGGCGGATGATATGGGTGCTGCGTTTGCCGCTGGTTTGGCTGAAATTGGGGTGCATTACCCAACCAAGCCGCTGCATAATGACGCGCCGACGGCGCGGTGTTTGATTTTTGTAACCCCGGATGGGCAGCGTACCATGAACACTTATTTAGGTGCGGGTGGCGAGTTTTCGCTGGGGGATTTGGATGCAACCGTGATTGCGGAGTCCGCGATTACCTATCTTGAAGGCTATTTGTTTGACCCGCCGGCGGCGCAGGCGGCGTTTGCGGAGGCCGCCAAAATTGCCCGGTCGGCGGGGCGGCTGACAGCATTGTCATTATCAGACCCGTTTTGCGTGGACCGGCATCGGGATGGGTTCCGGCGGTTGATCAAGCAGGGCGTGGATATTTTATTCGCCAATGAGGCCGAAATTTGTAGCCTGTACGAATGCAATGAGTTTGCAGATGCCAAGGCGTTGGTGGCGGCGGATGTGAAGCTGGCGGTGCTGACCCGCTCTGAGGCCGGGAGCGTGATCGTGCAGGATGTAAACGTGACCGAAATCGAGGCGGCGCCGACCAATGTGGTGGATACCACCGGGGCTGGCGATGCTTATGCGGCGGGGTTCATGACCGCTTATGCGCAAGGGCGCTCCGTGCATGAGGCAGGTAAACTGGGGGCGAAGGCGGCGGCTTTGGCGATCAGCCAGATTGGGGCGCGGCCATCAAGGGAGATGCTGCGAGGCCTAGTGGGGTGAATTTCACTGATATTGTGCTGGTGGCGGTGGCGTTTTTTGCCGGGGCACAGAACGCGCTGGCGGGTGGAGGCTCATTTTTGACGTTTCCGGCGTTGTTATATGCCGGGTTGGACCCAAGGGCGGCTAATATAACCTCAGCGATCGCGCTGTTTCCGGGCCAGGTAACCACCGGCTTGGCTGGGCGCAGCATGGTGATGGGGGTGTCCGGGCTGTCCGTGCGGGCGTTGGTTATCATCTCGCTGGCTGGCGGCGGGGTGGGGGCGGTGTTGCTGCTGGCAACGCCGGTTGCGGTATTTGTTCATCTGGTGCCGTATCTGGTGCTGTTTGCAACCGCGGTGTTTGCCTGGGGCAGCTTTTTCAAAAAGCCGCGCGCGCAAGATGCCAAGCCGGAATTATCGCCGCGCATGGCAGGCTTGTTGCAGTTTTTCATTGCGGTGTACGGCGGCTATTTCGGCGGTGGCATCGGCATTTTGATGCTGGCAGCACTTACCGCGGCGGGGCTGCTGGTGCGCCATGCCGGGGCCACTAAGAACGTGTTGGCCGGGGTGTGTAACGCCGCCGCGGTGGCACTGTTTTTGGCCGAAACCAAGGTGGATTGGAAGATTGTGCTGCTGCTGGGGGTGGCGGCCATTATGGGTGGCCAGTTGGGGGTTTATTGGCTGCGGCGGATTAATGAGACGCTGCTGCGGGTGGGGATAACCGCCATTGGGGTCATGCTCACCGTGGGGTTGTTGATGCGGGCGTGAGGTATGAGAGGATTCCCGCCTGCGCGGGAATGACGGGTGGGAAGGCCGTCATCCTCGCGAAAGCGAGGATCTTCTCATGGTGTGTTGGCAGTGGGGGAGGTTCCCGCCTTCGCGGGAATGACGGGTGGGGCGGGTAAAACGGGTGGGGCGGGAATGACGGGTGGGAAAACCGTTATCCTCGCCTTCGTCGTCATCCTTGCCACCCTCGCCGTCATCCTCGCGAAGGCGAGGATCTTCTCATGGTGTGTTGGCAGCGGGGGAGGTTCCCGCCTGCGCGGGAATGACGGGTGGGGCGGGAATGACCAATGGTGGGGATTTAGTCGCGCAGGGTGATCGCGCCGTCGCGGCGGTGGGCCATGTGCCATAGGCTCCAGGCCATCAACACGCCGATGATGCCGTAAGAAATGATGGGGGCCATGAGCAGGTAGCGGCTGATCGGCCAGATGATCGCCAGCCAGCACATGATGGCGGTTTGCACCACCAGCCCTGCACCCCAGACGAGGGTGAGCAGGCGGAACAGTTGCTGCACGCCCTCGCGCGCCCAAAGAGCCTCGAATCGGGCGGCACCTTGCGCGGTGTTGCGGGCCATGGTGGCGCGGGCGAGGTAGAAAATCATCGGACGTTTGAGGCCAAGTGAGGCCAGAAACATCACGCCCACCAGGCCGGTGACCAGGGCCTCACGGATTTGAATGAGCCGCGCCGAGCCGCCCATGAAGGTGGCGCCGACGGTGAACAGAATGCTGGCGATGATCAGGACTGACAGCGCATCAACCCGGCGGGTTTTTGCCAGCTCGTACAAGCTCCAGAGCAGCGGTGGGAGTGCTGAGGCGATGAGTGCCACTACATCACCGTGTTGGTTGTGCAACCATTGATACACAGCCCAGGGGGCGAGGAAATTGGCGCATAGCTCGGGCGCCATACGCAGCAGTTTGATCAGCTGATCAGCCCGGAGGTGGGGCTGGAGGGGTTGGCCGAGGCGCGTTTAGGGATGCGCCCGGCGCGGAAGGCCAGGCGGCCGGCTGCAACCCCGGCCTTCATGGCGCGGGCCATCAGGATGGGATTTTGCGCGCCAGCGATGGCGGAATTCACCAGCACGGCATCGCAGCCTAGCTCCATCGCGAAGGTGGCATCGTAGGCAGTGCCGACCCCGGCATCGACCAACACCGGGACTTTGGCATTCTCGATAATCATCTGGATCATCAGCGGGTTTTGCACGCCCAGGCCAGAGCCGATGGGGGCACCAAGCGGCATGATGGCCACACAGCCCATATCCTCCAGGCGTTTGGCGGCGATTGGGTCATCAGAGCAATATACCATCACCTCAAAACCATCTTTGATGAGGGCGGCGGCGGCTTCAAAGGTGGCTGGCATGTCAGGGTAGAGGGTAGGCGGCGGGCCAAGGACTTCGAGTTTGACCAGGTTCCAGCCGCCGGCTTCGCGGGCCAGGCGCAGGGTGCGCACGGCATCATCAGCGGTGAAACAGCCGGCGGTGTTGGGCAAATAGGTATAGTGCTTCGGCGAGACATAGTCCTGCAGCATCGGGGCTTTGGGGTCTGATAAATTCACTCGGCGGACGGCGACGGTGACCATTTCAGCGCCGGAGGCTTCAATGGCGGCGGCGGTGGTGGGAAGGTCAATATATTTGCCGGTGCCAACAATCAGGCGGGAGTTAAAGCTGCGGCCTGCGACGGTCCAGGGGTCGGTGGTGGGGGTAAGGGCGTCCATGGCTTAGCCGCCGCCGATAAAATGGACGATTTCGAGCACATCGCCATCAACCAGCAAGGTGGCGGCGTAGGTGGAGCGCGGCACTATCTCGCGGTTGCGTTCGACAGCGACTTTGCGAACATCGAGGCCGAGGTGAGCAACCAGAGCCGCGACATCATGCGGGCCAGGCAGGGCCAAGGGTTCGCCGTTAATGGTGAGGGTGATGATTCGCGTTAGGACATCCATGATGATATTATCGGCTGGGCCGCGGTGGTTCGCAAGGGCGGTGCTTGGCCCCAAACGGGGGCTTGTGCTAGCGCAGGGGCATGACCTCTATCATTACCATCTTGAATGGGCCGAATTTGAACCTGCTGGGGACGCGGGAGCCGCAGACGTACGGCACTGGGACCCTGGATGATTTGGAAACATTATGCGCCGAGACCGCTGAGGGGTTGGGCCTCGCGATTGATTTCCGGCAATCCAACACCGAGGGTGAATTGATCTCCTGGGTGCATGAGGCAGGTGCCCGGGCGGCAGGGCTTATTATCAATCCGGCGGGCTATTCCCATACTTCGGTGGCGCTGATGGATGCGCTGCTGGCGGTGGATATTCCGGTGCTGGAGGTGCATCTCTCCAATATTCATAAGCGCGAGAGTTTCCGGCATCAGTCTTATGTCTCACGGGCGGCGCAGGGTGTTATTTGCGGGTTGGGGTTTGCGGGCTATAGGCTGGCGCTGATTGCCCTCTCGGATATTTTGGAGGAAGATTTATGAGCCTTTCGTTTGACCCTGATGCGCTGCGCGTGCTGGCGGAAATCCTCAATAAATCGGGCCTTTCCGAGATCGAGCTTGAGGAGGGTGACCGCAAGGTGCGCCTGGCCCGGGCGGTGGCACCGCTGGCCATGATGGCACCAGCGCCAGTGGCGGGGCCCCAAGTGGCAGTACCAGCGCCGGTTGCGGCGGCAGCGCCCCCGGCGGTTGATACAATAGCAACTGATCTGGCCAAGCACCCGGGCTTGGTAAAAAGCCCGATGGTGGGGGTGGCTTATCTTTCAGCTGAGCCAGGGGCGGCCCCTTATGTGACGCTGGGCGCCCAGGTGGCGGCGGGGGCGACGTTATTGCTGATCGAGGCGATGAAGACGTTTAACCAGATCAAGGCGCCGCAGGCCGGCACCGTGACGCGGATTCTGGTGGCAGCCGGGGCGCCGGTTGAATATGACGAACCGCTGCTGATTATCGAATAGACTGATGTTTAAAAAAATCCTGATCGCCAATCGCGGTGAAATTGCGCTGCGGGTGCAGCGGGCCTGCCGGGAGCTTGGCATTGCCACGGTGGCGGTACATTCCACCGCCGATGCTGATGCCATGCATGTGCGCCTGGCTGATGAGAGCGTGTGCATTGGGCCGCCGCTGGCGCGCGATTCCTACCTCAATATGCCGGCGATTATTTCAGCGGCGTTGATTACGGGTGCTGAGGCGATTCATCCGGGTTATGGATTTCTGTCAGAAAATGCTGACTTTGCCGATATGGTGGAGGCGCATAAATTGGTGTTCATCGGGCCGAGTGCGCAGCATATCCGGATGATGGGCGATAAAATCACCGCCAAGACCACGATGCTGGAATTGGGCGTGCCGCTGGTGCCAGGCTCACCAGGGGAATTGGCAACGCTTGACGAGGCCTATGCGGTGGCTGAGCGCATTAAATACCCGGTGTTGATTAAAGCCGCTGCTGGTGGCGGCGGGCGCGGCATGAAGGTGGCGCAAAACCGCGCGGCGCTGGAGGCAGCGTTTCGTGAAGCGCGCGCCGAAGCGGGGGCGGCGTTTGGCAATAATGCTGTGTATATGGAGAAATATCTCGATAAGCCACGACATATTGAATTGCAGATTTTAGCTGATACCCACGGCAATGTGGTGCATTTTGGCGAGCGTGACTGCTCATTGCAGCGGCGCCACCAGAAGGTGTTGGAAGAAGCGGGGTCACCGGCCATTACCACGGCGCAGCGCGATGCGCTGGGGGTTGTGGTGACCGATGCGTTGAAGAAAATTGGCTACCGCAATGCCGGGACTTTGGAGTTTTTATATCAAGATGAGCAGTTCTCATTCATTGAAATGAACACCAGGCTGCAGGTGGAGCACCCGATTTCTGAGATGATCTCGCGCATGGATTTGGTGCATGAACAAATTCGCATCGCGGCCGGCGAGGCTTTGGGGTATGAACAAAGTGATATTGAACTAAGCGGCCATGCGATTGAATGCCGGATTGCTGCCGAGGACCCTGAGACATTTGCGCCCTGCCCTGGGCTGGTGAGCGTGTATCATCCACCGGGCGGGTTGGGTGTGCGGGTGGATTCAGCTTTATATGCTGGCTACCGAGTGCCGCCGCATTATGATTCAC
This sequence comes from Acidocella sp., assembly GCA_029077825.1. Classification (GTDB taxonomy): domain Bacteria; phylum Pseudomonadota; class Alphaproteobacteria; order Acetobacterales; family Acetobacteraceae; genus Acidocella. The sequence continues at coordinate 40,892 of JAQNCT010000003.1, forward strand.
TAATTGCGAAGTTGATAACATTTGGCAAAACCCGCGATGAAGCGATTGCGCGGATGAAGCGCGCCCTGCGGGAGTTTGTGATACAAGGGATTAAAACAACCATCCCGTTACACCAGCGGATATTGGAAAACCCTGAGTTTATTGCTGGGGATTATACCATTCATTGGTTGGAAAAATTTGTCGGGCAGGAGCATTAGCCGCTTATCTTGCCGGGGTTATTGCGGGTAAGATTGGGTTTTAAATAATGCCATCGTGCTGCCATGCGGCAAGCTCAGTTTCGGTGGCGTTAAGGGTGTTTATTAAAATATCGCGCGTGTGTTGGCCAAGCTGCGGGGGGGCGGTGTTGTCATGCGTGGCGCTGCGCGAGAAACGCATGGGGCTGGCGACGGTACGCATGGTGCCACCGGGCATGGTACCATTGGGCAGCGTGCCGCCGCTGGGGTGCGGGATGGTTTTGAAAATACCCCGGGCGGCGATTTGTTCGTTGGTGTCAAGATCTGGTAGTTGGTTGATGGGGCCGCACGGGACGGAAGCTGGCTCCAGTTGCGAAATCCATACAGCGGTGCTGCGGGTTTGCATGATGGCTTGCAGCAGCGGCACCAAAATATCGCGGTGCTGCACCCGTGCTGGGTTGCTGGCGTAAGCGGGGTTTTGGGCGAGTTCGGAGGCGTCAGCTATGGCGCAAAAGCGGCGAAATTGCTCATCGTTGCCGATGGCGAGGATGGCGTAGCCGTCTGCTGTTTTGAACACCTGATAGGGCACGATGCTGGGATGCGCGTTGCCGTGGCGGGGTGGTTGCGCGCCGGAGACGAGGTAGGAGCTGATCTGGTTGGCCAGGGTGGCGATTTGAACGTCAAACAACGCAATATCAATATGCTGGCCAAGGCCGCTGCTGTGGCGCTCATGCAAAGCGGCCAGAATGGCGGTGGTGGTGTACATGCCGGTGAAAACATCGGTGACCGCGACGCCCACCTTCATCGGTTCGCCGGTTGGTTCACCGGTGAGGCTCATTAGCCCGCCCATGCCCTGCATCAAAAAATCATAACCGGCGCGGGCGGCGTAGGGGCCGGTTTGGCCGAAGCCGGTGATGGAGGCATAAATTAAACGCGGGTTGAGCGCATGGAGTTGGGCAAAGCCGAGGCCGAGTTTGGCAAGGCCACCCAGTTTGAAATTTTCAAGCAGAATATCAGACTGCGCGGCGAGCCGTTGGATGAGGGCCTGGCCGGCTGGTTTGGCAAAATCAATGGTGATGGATTTTTTGCCGCGGTTGGCGGCCAGGTAATAAGCGCTCTCACCACGGTGTGCGGGGTTTTGCGCATCAGGCAGGAAGGGCGGGCCCCAGGCGCGGGTGTCATCGCCGGTGCCGGGGCGTTCAACTTTGATGACTTCGGCGCCAAGGTCTGCCAGGGTTTGGCCCGCCCAGGGGCCAGCGAGAACGCGGCTAAGGTCAAGCACGCGGATGCCGTGCAGGGGGGCTTTGGGCGGCGTTATGGGCGGTAGTGTCATGCGCTTGGTTTGGTACAATTGCAGCGCGCTGAGAAGTGTTGGGGTTGGGCTAAAACAGCAACCCAACTTCCATGGTGGTTTGCAGCGCCAGCGGTTTTGCACCACCCGCCGTAACATGCGCATGCAGCAGCCCCAGGTCAGCCCGGGCAAACAGATTGCCCTTTTGCCACGCAGGGGCAATGGAGACCCCGTAGAAGGAGCTATTGGGGCCGGTGCCGAAAAAGTCAGCTGTGGTGGTGGCGGCTTTGTTGCTGGCCTGGGTAGCGTATTCGACGAAACCGCCAAGCGAGTAATTGGTGCCGCTGAATTGATACAATGCGAAAACGGCCGCTGACAGGTTGCGGGCATAGCCGCCCAGGCCCAATGCGGCGTTTGGGTTGGCGTATTGCACCTGCACTTCTGGTGTGATGCTTAAGCCGCCCTGGGTTCGGGTATAAAAGGCCCCCAGCAAAGTGGAATTATTTAGCAGCACATTGCCGCTGCCCAGCGCGTTAACCCCGGTGCGGCCAAGATTACCACCGCCATACACCGAGAGAGAGTTCTGCTCATTGGGGGCCCAACTGCCGATGCCTTGCAGGTAATTTACCACCCCGGTGTAGTAACCATCAGTTAATGAGAGGCTGGCGCTGAGTGTGCCTTGTGTGAGCGCAATTTGGACGCCGCGCCCCTGGCCTGGTTGGGTGGCGGCAATGGCTGAAAAAAACTCACCGGTGTTGAGCCAATCCTGCGCGCCTTCATACCCCACAAGCGGGTTTAACTGCCCTGCTGAAACGCTGACATTGTCGTTAGGGGCAATGGTGATGTACCCGGCAAAAAGCGGGGAGACGCTGAAGTAGTTATTAACAACGGGTGCTGCGCCAAGGGTTTGGGCTGAATAAGCGCCAATTTCTATGGTGAACTGCACAATGCCGGTGGTTTTTTGCAACTCAACCAGTGCGTTACCCAAGGCGGCGCCATAGGTTTTGGTATTTTTGGGCGCGTTGGATTGGGCGTAAAACCCGCCGTCCACACCACCTGAAAAAACAATTTGCCCAAGCGGTCCCCCGTCAATAGCAATATTTTGCGGGGGGTTTAAGGCGCGTGCCTTACTTGGCAAGGCGATGACGGCAAGTGCCGCGACCAGGGAGCGTAAAACCATTTTTTACCCGCCAATAAACCAATAAGCGCGACGTAGCATTAGGCTGGCAAACTGTCATCTAGCCGCCGCTTTCATGTACCGGCAACGTGAAGCTCATGGGGGTTTGGTTCATGCCCGGTAGGAAGGCTGGTAGATGTGAGGCGCGCAAAGCATCAAGTGCGGCTTCATTAACAGGTTGAATGCTGCTCGGGGTGAGGATATGGGCGGACAGTAACGTGCCTTCAGGGCTGATGGTAAAGGCCAAAATACAATCACCCGAATTTTCCGAATCAATAATTTCCTGCGGCACCACCAAGTTTGAATCAACAATGGCGCGCACTTGCCCGATGTAGCGCGCCAGCAGGCTTTGCTGCGTTACCGCTGCGGGCGGCGGGGCCGCGGTGAGGGGGGTAACGGGTAGCTGGGGTGATGTGGTTGGTGGCGGTGGTGGTGCCACATGTTGGATGACATGATGTTGAATGGCGCTATGTTTAAGTGGTGGCGGTGGGGTTACCACCGGCATGGGCACCACCGGCGGCGGCTTAGGTGCGGGTGGCTGGGGTACCGGCGGTGGTGGCTTGACCGCCACGGGTAACGGCGCGGGCGGTAGAATTTTTAGCTGCACGGTGGCCGGGGTAACTACCGGGGCTGGCCGTGTTGTGTGCAGCATGAATAGAATGCACACAGCCTCAATTAACGCGGCGATTAAAAGTGCTCGCCCGAACCGGTTTGGTTCGGGCGAGATGAAATGTGACGGCTGAACAACACTCATATTCAGAATTTGGCGGTAATATTTCCGTACACGCCCAAGGGGGCGCCAACGATGCCTTCTTTGTAGTTTTGGTTGTTAGAATCTACGTTAATGTCAGACTGTGCATAATAGCGCACGTTGAAAAGATTATCCACGTTGAGAGAAAATTTCAGGGCTTTTACAATGCCCAGTTTCACCGGAACAGTATCAGATAGAGAGAGATTGGTGATGAAATAAGCCCCTTGGCGATAGCTGCTGGAGACATTTGTGTTGGCCAGATTAAGGTAGGTTTTGCCGATATAATGCGCATCAACCCCCACAAAATATTGGCCATTGGTCCATGCGCCACCAAGCGAGACTAAATAATCTGGCACGTTGCCAAGTGGCTGGCCTTTGGTAACAGCAGAACCTGAAGCTTGGTCAGTGAAGTTGGAGGCGTAAATACCATGGTTATATGAGGCATTTATATAACCGCTGAAGTCACCCGGTATGGCTGCAAAAGGTGAGGGAATTGAATCGCCGGCTTGTAGCTCCACACCGTCATAAGCTTCTTTACCGCCATTACGGGTGGTGGATAGGCCGGTTACGGGGTCAGTGAAGCTGTTAAAAATATTGCTAAAATCTTCGCGGTAATAATTGGCCCCCAGAGCCAAGCTGCCGCTGACATAGCGAATGCCCGCCTCATAATCAGTTACGTGTTCTGGTTGAGCGGTAACGGGAACATTGACGGTGACGTTGTTTGTGCCGGTTTGGCTGTCATTACTGTAATAAGCGGTGATATCAGGGAATTTTATGTTTTGGCCGTAGGATGCATAAGCATCAAGACCGGTAAAAAGCTCATAGCTTGCACTTAATGTTGGGGATGAATAATGCGCGTAATTTGAGACGCTGCCGGGGATGGAATAGTAATATGCAGCTTGATCATTATTTTTTGTTTCAGCCCAAAGATATTTGGCACCAGGGATGATTTTTAAGCGGTCATCCATCAGGCTGATTGTGTCTTGAATATAAGCAGACCCTTCAGTGCGGAGCATATGCTCGTTCCAAAAATCATTACCAGACCCATCAGCCTGGGGGTTTGGCACAACAGGGGATGTGCTTGAAAAATACTCGCGCGAATGCTCATGACTGAAGGTGAGGTTGCTGCCAATTTGGATGGTATTATGTGGCAAATTCCATGTCAGGCTTGGCTGTACGCCAAATGTGTTGGTGTAATAGGCATATAAATGATAGGGCCGGTGCGAACCGTCAACCAGTGAATAGATGCCGAAGGTTTTGGTTGAAAACGAATTGCGTACATAGTCATTCTCACCCACAAAAGCTTTGAGATCCAAGCTTAAGTCAGGTGTGATTTCCTGGGCGATGCCGCCAATAGCCAGGAAATTAGTTGAGTTGTTTTGCTTATAATAACTTGATGTGGGGAATTGGTATGAGGTGCCAAATTGGTCAAGCAAGGCGACGGGTGTTAACTGGTTCACATCGCCAGCGCTTTGGCTGTAAATAAAACTGCCGTAGATTTTGGTTTTGGAATTGTTCAAGGGCGCTTCAAATGAATAAAACAGGTTTGAGTTGGCGTTTTTATCGTTTTGAGTCCAGCCGTTGCTGGTATTACGCTCAAATGAGAAAAGCTGCTTTACCCCAGCCACCAGACCGGTGTTGAGGGTTACGTGATAATTAAAACTATCAAAGCTGCCAAAGCCGGCGCCAGCCTCGCCATTGAAATTATCAGTTGGTTTGCGGGAGTTAAAATTAATCGTGCCACCCAGAGAATTATACGAATTAGTGGCTGGGTTGTTGATGCCGCGGTAAATATCAATGGAGTCAAAGTCATTTTTGGTTATGAGTGTGTTATTATCATTGTCAGCCTGTGAAACGACACCAGCGGTGAAGGGGTCGTTCAGGGGAATCCCATCATAGGTTTCTGAAAATTCACCGTCAGAAAATGCGCGGAAAGTAACTTTTTGGTTGACCCCGCTGGGGCCGTTATTGGTGACATAGATTGATGGTTCACGCGCCAAAATATCTTGCGCGGTGGTGGCAGGGGAGGTGTTTTCAATGACTTGCTTGCTGATGACGCTCACAGTGTAGGTGGATTTGAGCGGGATTTTAACAGGCGCTTTGGCGGCGGCGGTGGCAGCCGAGGCTGATTTGCTAATGCCCAATATTGGAGTTGCAGAATTTGTGTCTGTTTGCGCAATCGCGCCACCCGATAAGGCCAGAAATGATCCGCAGGCTGTGCCTAGTAACAAAAATGACTTTTTCATGTGAGGCCCCTATTTTGATGGGCCACCTATAGTTACGATGTGTAACAGATACATGACAAAAATATTGTTAAATTATGAAACAAAAAATTACATTGGGAATGATGCCTTGGCGTTTGAACAAAATGAAATTTACCAACATCACATTCAATCGTGCAATTCAAATCAGACGAAACAGGTCCTCACCCATCTGGCAAACAGCGCAAATAAGTTTGAATCAGTAGTGGATCATGAGTGAAAACAGGTTCGATTTCATTATGCAGGAAGTCGGTGAGTGAATGTTCAAGTCATACAGCTGCCAGAATGCGAATCGCCACAGCCGCACGCGGTAATTTCGTGCAGCCGTATCTACCGATGTTGTGACGCGGGCACATATAATTGCTGGCCTGATTGTTTGAAGGCTGTGGTTTGAGCGTCTAGCCCGGCCTGGCGTTCGGCTTCGTCGCGGATTTCGTGGCTGAGTTTCATGGAACAGAATTTTGGTCCGCACATGGAACAAAAATGCGCGGTTTTATGGGCTTCCTTCGGCAGGGTTTCATCATGGAAGCTGCGGGCGGTGTCGGGGTCAAGGCTTAAATTAAATTGGTCCTCCCAGCGAAATTCAAAACGGGCGCGCGAGATGGCATCATCGCGCAGACGAGCGGCGGGGTGGCCTTTGGCGAGGTCCGCCGCGTGGGCGGCGAGGCGGTAGGTGATAACGCCGGTTTTGACATCCTCGCGGTTTGGCAGGCCGAGATGCTCCTTCGGCGTGACGTAGCAGAGCATGGCGGTGCCAAACCAGCCGATCATGGCGGCTCCGATGGCCGAGGTAATATGGTCGTAGCCGGGGGCGATGTCAGTCGTCAGGGGTCCGAGTGTGTAGAACGGGGCTTCGTGGCAGGTGGCGAGTTGTTTTTCCATGTTGGCTTTGATTTTATGCATCGGCACGTGGCCGGGGCCTTCGATCATCACCTGGCAGCCTTTGTGCCACGCAAGTTTGGTAAGCTCGCCTAGGGTTTCTAGTTCAGCGAATTGTGCGGCGTCGTTGGCGTCGGCGTTGGAGCCGGGGCGCAGGCCGTCACCCAATGAGAATGAGACGTCGTATTTGCGCATGATATCGCAGATTTCGTCAAAGCGTTCATAGAGAAAACTTTCGCGGTGGTGTGAGAGGCACCATTGCGCCATGATGGAACCGCCGCGCGAGACGATGCCGGTGACCCGCCGTGCGGTGAGCGGTACGTAGGCGAGGCGAACGCCGGCGTGGATGGTGAAGTAATCAACGCCTTGTTCAGCCTGTTCGATCAATGTGTCCTTAAATACCTCCCAGTCAAGTTTAGAGGCGTCGCCACCGACTTTTTCAAGGGCCTGGTAGATGGGGACGGTGCCGATGGGGACCGGGGCGTTGCGCATGATCCAACTGCGGATGTTGTGGATGTTGCGGCCGGTGGAGAGGTCCATGACTGTGTCAGCACCCCAGCGGATGGCCCAGACAAGTTTTTCAACTTCATCGGCTGCGCTTGAAGTGACAGCGGAGTTGCCGATATTGGCATTGATTTTGACCAGGAAATTGCGGCCAATGATGACGGGTTCAAGTTCCGGATGGTTGATGTTGGCGGGAATGATGGCGCGGCCCATCGCGATTTCGGCGCGCACGAATTCGGGGGTGACAAATTCAGGAATCGCGCCGCCGAAGGATTCGCCATCTCTGATGCGGCTGGCTGCGTCCTGCAAGGCTTCGGTACGGCCAAGGTTTTCGCGATGTGCGACGTAGATCATTTCCTCGGTAATGATGCCGGCGCGGGCGAATTCATATTGGGTGACGAGGCCGTTTTCGGCACCATTGAAAATACTGCGCGGCGCGGGACATTCGGGGACAATTAATTCGGCGGAGACGAAGCCGTTATCGGCGGGTTGCACGCGGCGGGCGGTGGTTGTGGTGAAGCCACGCTGGGCCAGCCACGGGGTGCGGGGCGACGGCAGGCCAGTATTGAGGTCGATGGTTATGGAAGTATCAGTGTAGGGGCCTGAGGTGTCGTAGAGTTGTAACGGTGGTTCGAGCGCGGTGGGGTGCAAGGCCACCTCGCGGAAGGGGACCAGAATGTCAGGCCGGCAGGGGGTTGGGGAGAGGATTTTACGGGACCCGATGATGGGGCCGGTGGTGACGTGGTTTGGCTGGCTGGTCATAGCCGTCTCCTTTCAAAAAAGGAGAGCCGGGTGTTGTGGTTTTGGTGAAACCCCCGTCCCTCCGCCGGTATGATCCGGATCAGGTTCAAAGGGTTTGCCGTGGTGGGTTTCCCCCTAGCGACATCTCAGTTCCTTCCGGAACACCCCTCGGTGAAGCCAACAGATGCCATTGAGTGGGATTTGTCAAACGACGAATGGGTTGGGCGGGTGAAGATGGCGGGCGTACGCATCAACAAGGATGGTGCTGTCTATGGGTTGCAGGGACTGTTCGCGGCTGGCGAGGCGTCGTGCCGTCATTTGCGGGGCATGTTGCGCAGAAAGATGGCATTCGGTGCCGTTCACCACCTGCTGCCGAAATTTCTAAAACCCGCAGAGTGATCCGCCGCTCGTCCGGTAAAACCGCCCGAGGGGTTGCAGGCGGTGGTTTTTATAACCCGGTTTCTGCCATATCCCAGGTTTTATTGGCGTGCTTGAGCAAATCAGGATTGCTTTGGCAATTGACCACGAAGTCCCGCACGGTTTGGGTACGCCAGGCGTTTTGGTAAGCTTGCCAGGCTTCGAGCAATGATTGCCGTTTCAAATCGGCGGGGGCGAAGGGCAGGGCATTCAGGAGCTTTACCTTGCCGTTAGGAACCACCAGCAACATGGCCTGAGGGGACTCCAGACGGCGCTCAAGCTCGCTCACTATATCCCAGGGATAGATCGACAGCGCGATATCTGACGGCACGGCTGCCGCACGCGCGCGTAATGATATTTCGGCTTGCTGCCATGTAGTGTCATCACAGGCCAGAGTGTCCCACGCCGCCGCGGCGCGGCCAAGCCGCATTAGCGGCCCGGTGACGAAAGCGCTGCAACCATGCTGTATCGCCAGGTCAAAAGCCGGAACAATGTCATGGATATTCAGCCGGGTCGGAACAAATACCAGTTGCGGTTTTGTGCCAAGTGCGACCAGCCGGTCGATGGCCGCTAACGCTGCCGTGAAACTGCTGCCGGGCCGGCCGCGCGCATGGGTTGCGGATGTGGCGCCATCAACCGAAATTTGCACGCAATTGACCCCCATCGCGTGCAGCCGCGCTGCCGCCGCATCATCGATCAGGCTGCCGTTGGTCTCAAGCTTAATGGCAATGCCGGCGGCTGCCAGCGCTTCAAAAATATCCCAGCAATGGGCCACCGCCAGCGGTTCACCACCGCCGAATGCGACGTAAGGGATACCAAGGTCAATGATTTGCCGGACAATGCCCATGGCATCATCACGCCCTAATTCGTCAGGCCAAGCATGGCCGGGGCCGGATTCCTCGCAACACGCCAAACAACGGGCTTCACACCCGTTGGTTAGCTGCCAAGCGAGGAACAACGGCGATCGATAGGAGTCAAACGACCGCCCAGACATAGCTAGTTCAGACGATACTATGTGAAACGAATGTAGGGCTGCGCCATGACCTGTTCAGACACATCTTCCAGCAGCGGGGTTTCCAACATCGGCGACTTTGCCGGCTGTGTCTTGTTTTCCAGTAGGTCTTCAGTCTTTTTTGTTTCGCCAGGAATCTTCGAAATCATGTCGGGCATTTTTCAAACTCTCCGCTAGAAATTAATGACAAAGCATTCGCCGCAGCATGCACGGCGCTATCAATAATCGCCCGCTCAATCGCCGCGATGACGCCGTCATCATGCCACGCGGCGCAATAGTTTTCCCAAGCTTTGGCAAAACTTATACGCCGAAGATCAGCACAAATACAACCAATTGCTGCGACGACTTTGACCATGCCGTTCGGTAGGATCAGCATGGTGGCCGGGGGCGTTGCAAGGCTCAATTGCAGCCCGGCCTCCACTGTGAACGGATTGTAACAAATTTCAAGTGAATCAGCCAAAAGCGGGGCCTGGATATCCAGCATTTGTTTGAAATTTTGGTACGCCGCTGGGGTGGCGGCGATTTTTGGCCATAGCTTGGCGGCGCGGCCGATGTTCATCAGCATGCCGGTGTTACAGCGAAAGGCCCCAAGGGCGCGCGCCTGCGCGATAACGGCCTTTGCCTCGTGCAGGTTCAGCCGGGTCGGGGCGAAAGTAACCTCAAGCGGCAGGCCGGCTGCGCGCACGGCACGGCACGCGGCATGCGCCTTGGCGAGCGACGCACCGGGACGTTGGCGTTCATAGGTATTCTGCGTATCGCCATCGAGGCTGATCTGCACCGAGCGGATCGGCAGCTTGGCCAATCGTTTCGCCACCGCGGCATCAAACAACTGTCCATTGGTCTCGATTTTAAGCTGAATCCCGGCCCGGCCCAGAAATTCCGCCACCTCAAAAAAATGCGGCATAATCAGCGGTTCGCCGCCGCAGAGCATCACATAGGGGACGCCGTTGGCCACGATGTCAGATGCGAGGCGCATCGCCTCATCGGCGGTCAGCTCATTTGGCAATGGTTTGCCGGGGGCGGAATCCGTACAGCAATGCAAACAGGCCAGATCACAGGCGCGGGTCATCTGCCAGGAGACAAACAGCGGTGCGCGCAATGTATCGATCAGGTTCATTGCCGATGGATTAACCAGGCTTGTAGCGCGATCGTTACGGTGAACACCGCCGCCGTCACCAGATAGCACGCCACAATGCGCCGGATGGCCGGAACAAACAGCCGGGGTGCGGTGAAGGTGCCGAGCGCGCTGCGTCCGCTAGAGATGAGCAACGGCAGCGCAGCCAAGGTGGCCAGGCTGAGCACCGGGAATACCCCGGCGATGACGCCCGCCGCCACCACCAGCAGGGCCAGAGCGGCAAGACCCAAATAGAGCCAGACCGCACGTTCACGGCCGACGCGAACTACCAGGTTACGTTTCCCGACCAGCCGGTCCTGATGAAAGTCCGGGATGGCATTCACCACCGCCAATGACATGATCATGAACCCCGGAACCAGCGAGGCCCAAAGTGCGCCCCAGGCAAACAGCCTGGAATGTAAGTACAGGCTGCCGAGCACCATCCAAGGGCCGTAGGAAAGGGCTATGACCGTTTCGCCCAAACCGCGATAGGCCCAGCGAATCGGCGGGGCCACATAAAATACCGCCGCCAGACCGCCCAATCCGGCGAACGCCAGGATCGGCCAGCCAGCGCTGAGGGTGAGATAAATCCCGACACCCAAAGCTCCGGCGAAGCCCGCGATGCCCAACCAAAGCACCGCATCGGACATCGGCGGTAAATCCTGCGGGTTGAACACCCGGTCGGTTCCCATCCGCGCGTCAAAATACTCGTTGAAGGCCTCGACTCCGACGACCGCCAGCCCGACGCCGGCGAGGCCGCTCCAGAAAATCGCGGCGTCCAGATGGCCGGTGATAAGGTAGGCCCATGCCGCACCCAGCACATAAGGCAGCAGGCCGGCGTAGAGAAAGAACCGGTAGCGCACCAGGCTCATCACCAGGAACAGCCGGCGCAGCATGCTCGGCGCCGCCGCCGGGGTTTGCCGCATATGCGGCGGCGTTACAGATAGACCCATTTGTGCAGCAATGAGGTTGTTCCAGGCTCCCGCGCCAGGGTGTCAACAAATTCAGAAACCTGCGGGTCCTGCCAGGCGCGCTGAAAATTCGCCCAGATTTCACCTAAGCTGTCTTTGCGCAAATCGCCGCAGACAAACGGCAAGGCGTTGATCAGCTTGACCAGACCGTTGGGCAATACAATCAGCAGGGCGGCTGGATGATGCAGCCGGTAGCGAAGCTCGTCGAGCAAGCCCATCTCATGAAAATGCACTCGCATGCGGCCATGATAAGCGGCGGTTTTTTGATGCAGCGTTTTGAAGACTTCATCATACTGCGGCTCGCTCGGCGCCAAATGCCGCCAGGCTTTAACCGCGTTGCCGGTGTACATGGTGCGCCCGGTATAAAAACTCTGGGCGCCGAGATCATAAGCCAGATCAATCGCCGTGCCGATTTCATGGGCGTTGAAGCTGGTGGGGGAATAATTGATCTCAATCGGCACGCCGGCGGTTTGCAGGTTGCGAATGCCTTCGACGACCAGATCAAAATTGCCACGCACCCGCATCCGGTTGAATGATTCGGCCGTTGCGCCATCAAGGCTCACCTGCACCGCCTTGACCCCCAGCTCCTTCAGCCGCGCACAAGCCTCCGGGGTGAGGTAATGGCCATTGGTCTCGACTTTAAGCTCAATGCCCCGGCTGCAAACATACTCAACCATTTTGAAAAAATGCGGATGGATCATCGGCTCGCCGCCCGAAAACGACAAATACGGGACGTCATACTCAACCAGTTGGCGCAGCACATCGAATGTCTGCTGTTCGCTCAGCTCGTCGGGGAAGGCTTTGCCGGGTCCGCTCTCCTCGATGCAGTGCAGGCATGCCAGATTACATTCGTTGGTGATCTGCCACGCCACATAAAGCGGGGCACGCAGGCTGCCAGAGGTGGTGGTGGCGGGCGTGGTGGCCGGGATGGCTATTGCGGGGCCTGGGGCGGTTGGCGCCTCGCTCATTGCGCATCGTCCGTCAGCAGGCCTTTTTGTTGAAGCGAAACGATCAGCGCAGCAACATCCTGTTCGATTTTTCCGGTAGGATCCTGGAAACTATGCCGCAGTTTAGCGGCAATTTGCGCACTGTCACAGCCGGGTTTGATTTCGCGTATCACCGCCGCCGCTGCCGCATTTAACGTGTAGACCTTTTCCGATTGGGTTTCGAACAAAACGCCACCGAATTTTTCCTCGCGAAATTTTACATGCTTGGCCAGTTGCATAACGACCTCTCTCCTTAAAACACTGAGCAATAAGGCAGAACAACACCTTCGAATGATGATCCAAACTTTTGTTCCATCTATATTATAACGCAAACTTGCGGACGAAAGAAGAGCAAAGTCACAGCTATCAGAATTGCCAAAATCGCCAGAACTGCGATGTTCAGCCGCAATGGCAGCCCTGCATTGTCAGGGGGACGAGTGGGATTGGTCGGTGGCGTAACGTTAATCAAGGTGGCGGGGGGTGTTGCGGTCAACGCCACGCCCAAAGTCAACGGCTTCAGGGTGGAACCAGGCGGGCGCAGCGTGAACGCGCGCAAGGCCGTTTGGCTGCCCCGCTGGCGGAGATAGCGCAGGATGTCATCTACACGGGACATTATTTTATGAATTCAAATTTCTGGTCTGGCGGCTCGGCAAGCTGCCAGATGGATATGAGCCAGCAGTAGATCATGACGTGACAACAGTTTAATTGTTGTTACGTAGGAAGCCGGTTCATGAATGTCCAATTAACACGGATGCGAGACTGCGAATCGCCACCGCCGCTCGCGGTGATCAAGCGTGGCCGGATTACGTTTCTGGATGGTTTTCGCGGCTTCGGCGCTATGCATGTCATGTTCGCTCATTACGCTTTGGCTTTTTATCCGGCGGGCTTTTGGCAATTAGGTTTTTTTACGAATAGTTTCATATCATTTTGCCTGTTCTTGCTGCTTTCGGGGTATGTGCTGCATTTCGCCATCATGATTTCGTTGGGCTATGCGGTATATTTGCTGACCGCGAAATTTGGCGCAGGCATCGCCATGCTGCTGGCCTGGTTGGCTGGGCAGTGCGTGACGATGCCGGCTGCGTTGTTGTTTCAGCGTTTGTGCGATGAACCGGCAATCAGGCTGAGCAAAAAAATCGGGCGCAAAAACTCCCGGGCAAACCCTCAATCGCTTCACAAGGATGATTTGCCGCTGCAAGAAGCGCCAAGGATAATCATAAGGCGCGGCGGCGCCAATTCACGCAGGCCGCGCTGCGCATCCAGCGTATCGACGATTGGCGCCTCGCGGCCAAAGAAAATGCCGGCGTTCTCAGCTTCCAGCGGCTTCAGCCCAGGGTGGGTTGAGCGGTCAGGGTCAGCAGTGGGGGCCATGCGAAGAACCGTGGGTCGAGCCCGGTTCCCGTACAGCGACCGCGGATGCGTTGTCGATGCTCGCATGGCTGATGAAAAGGCGAGACACGGCAGGGGCTGCTCCGGCGTGAGAGAGGCGGACTTTTTGTGATACAGGTCGGCTTGGCCGATAGGGGCTGCCTATCACTTTATTTCGTAAAATCAATTTGAGTTATTGATGCTGTGGTGTGAAGTTAAGTCGCCAGAACGCAACATATAACCAGATTGGAAAAACAATGGACGGTGAGAGCAGATGCCCGGTGATGGGTGGCGTGCGTAACCACATGCTGGCGGGGGCGATGTCTACCCAGCAATGGTGGCCAGAACAGCTGAATTTGAAAATTCTGCATCAGAACTCTGCCAAGTCTGACCCGATGGGGGCGGACTTCAAATATGCTGAGGCGTTCAAGAGCCTCGATTTTGACGCCTTGAAGCAAGATTTGACCGCGCTGATGACGGACTCGCAGGATTGGTGGCCGGCTGATTATGGCCATTATGGGCCGTTTTTTATTCGTATGGCGTGGCATAGTGCGGGCACCTACCGGATTGCTGATGGCCGCGGCGGGGCGGGTTATGGCACGCAGCGGTTTGCGCCGCTGAACAGCTGGCCAGATAACGTGAATCTCGACAAGGCACGGCGCTTGCTGTGGCCGATCAAACAAAAATACGGCAAAAAGATTTCCTGGGCGGATTTGATGGTTTTGGCCGGGAACGTTGCGCTGGAATCAATGGGCTTCAAAACCTTTGGCTTTGGTGGCGGGCGCGCTGATGTGTGGGAGCCGCAGGAGGATGTTTACTGGGGCCCGGAGACCAGCTGGCTGGGCGATGCCCGCTACAGCGGTGACCGGCAGTTGGAGAACCCGCTGGCAGCGGTGCAAATGGGGCTGATTTACGTGAACCCCGAGGGGCCGAACGGCAACCCTGACCCGCTGGCCTCAGCCCGTGATATTCGTGAGACCTTCGCCCGCATGGCGATGAATGATGAAGAAACCGTGGCACTGGTGGCTGGTGGCCATACGTTTGGTAAAACCCATGGCGCGGCAGACCCAGGCGAATATGTTGGCCCGGCCCCTGAGGGTGCCAGTACCGAGGCGCAAGGGCTTGGCTGGTTGAGCAGCTATGGCAGCGGCAAGGGCGTTGATGCGATTTCAAGCGGGTTGGAAGGCGCTTGGACCACCAACCCGATTCAGTGGGATAATGATTATTTTAATGTTTTATTAAATTACGATTGGGAACTGACCAAGAGCCCCGCCGGTGCCCAGCAATGGACGCCAAAAAACCTTGAGGCAGCAGGCACCGTGCCAGATGCGCATGATGCCACACGCCGGCATGCGCCCATGATGTCCACCGCGGATATGGCGCTGAAGCTGGACCCGGCTTATGCCAAAATCTCCCGGCGGTTTTATGAAAACCCTGATGAGTTTGCCGATGTGTTTGCCCGCGCCTGGTACAAGCTAACTCACCGCGACATGGGGCCGCGCGCGCGCTATTTGGGGCCAAATGTGCAGGCGGTGCCGCAAATCTGGCAGGACCCGGTGCCAGATGTTGACCATGCGCTGGTTGATGCGGCTGATATTACAGCGCTGAAAGCCAAAATTATGGGCTCTGGCTTGAGCGTTGCGCAGTTGGTAACAACCGCCTGGGCCTCAGCCGCGACATTCCGTGGCAGTGATAAGCGCGGCGGTGCGAATGGGGCGCGGATTAATTTAGCGCCACAAAAATACTGGGCGATTAACCAGCCAGCGGATTTAGCGAAGGTTTTAAGCGCGCTGGAGATGATTCAAACCGGTTTTAATGCGGCCCAGCCAGCCGGTGGTAAAAAGCTCTCATTGGCGGACACCATTGTGTTGGCAGGTTGTGCGGCAGTTGAGGCAGCGGCCAACGCGGCGGGGCATGCGGTAAGTGTGCCGTTCACGCCGGGCCGTACTGATGCCACGCAAGAGCACACCGATGTTGATTCATTTGCGGTGCTGGAGCCAAAGGCTGATGGTTTCCGCAACTACATCGCCAAAGGCCAGACCCGCCGGGCGGATGACTTGTTGGTGGATAAAGCACAGCTTTTGAACCTGACCGCCCCTGAGATGACCGTGCTGGTAGGTGGTTTGCGGGTGCTGGGCGGTAATTTTGGTGGCAGCCCGCACGGGGTTTTCACGCACCGTCCGGGGCAATTAACGAATGATTTTTTTGTTAATCTGCTGGACATGGGCACCGAATGGAAACCCGCCGCGACCCAGGGCTTGTATGAAGGCCATGACCGTAGCACCGGCGCACTGAAATGGACCGGCACCAGTGTGGATTTGGTGTTTGGTTCTAACTCACAACTGCGCGCTTTGGCGGAAGTTTATGCCAGCAGCGATGCGCCGGCGGCTTTTGTGCATGATTTTGTGGCGGCCTGGAACAAAGTGATGAACCTGGACCGGTTTGAGATTATTTAACCAGCCTCGTTTTAACAACAAAAACCCCCCGGTGTACGCCGGGGGGTTTTTTATGCGCTATAGAAGCGGTTTTTAGCCGGCCCGGTTGTCTACCAAATCTGTCACCACGCCGGGGTCAGCCAGGGTGGAAGTGTCACCCAGACTGTCAGTTTCATTGGCGGCGATTTTGCGCAGAATGCGGCGCATGATTTTGCCAGAACGGGTTTTTGGCAATCCAGGCGCCCATTGGATAACATCCGGTGCTGCGATGGGGCCGATTTCCTTGCGGACCCAGGCCACCAGTTCCTTGCGTAATTCCTCGCTGGGCGTGGCATCAGCAATGAGTGTAACATAGGCGTAAATGCCCTGGCCCTTAATGTCATGCGGGTAGCCCACCACGGCGGCCTCAGCTACCAGAGTATGCGCAACCAGAGCGGATTCAACTTCCGCGGTGCCCATGCGGTGGCCTGATACGTTGATCACATCATCAACCCGGCCAGTGATCCAGTAATACCCATCAGCATCGCGCCGCGCACCATCACCGGTGAAATACAGACCCTTGAAGGTGGAAAAATAGGTTTGGGCAAAGCGCGCATGGTCACCATAAATTGAGCGCATCTGGCCGGGCCAACTATCAGAGATACATAAATTACCCTCAGTGGCGCCGTGTAATTCATGGCCTTCAGCATCAACCAGCATGGGTTTTACACCCGGC
Organism: Acidocella sp.; assembly: GCA_029077825.1. GTDB lineage: Bacteria > Pseudomonadota > Alphaproteobacteria > Acetobacterales > Acetobacteraceae > Acidocella. Next base: position 57,684 of record JAQNCT010000003.1, read on the forward strand.
AGTGGGAGCGTGGCGGAGCCTGGTTTTTGCGCAATGGCACCCACCAGCGGTGAGATTAAAATGCCGCCGGTTTCAGTTTGCCACCAAGTGTCTACAATCGGGCAACGGCTATCACCCACCACGCGGTAGTACCAGTTCCAGGCTTCCGGGTTAATGGGTTCTCCCACTGAGCCCAGTACGCGCAGTGACTTGCGTGAGGTTTTTTTCACTGGGCCCTCACCATCGCGCATCAATGCGCGGATGGCGGTGGGGGCGGTGTAGAAAATATTGACCTGGTGCTTATCAATCACCTGCCAGAAGCGTGAGGTGTCTGGGTAGTTGGGAATGCCCTCAAACATCAATGTGGTGGCGCCATTGGCGAGCGGGCCGTACACGATGTAGGTGTGGCCAGTAACCCAGCCGACATCAGCGGTGCACCAGTAAACCTCACCGGGGTGATAATCAAACACATATTGGTGGGTGAAGCTGGCCCACACCATGTAGCCGCCGGTGGTGTGCAAAACGCCCTTGGGTTTGCCAGTGGAACCGGAGGTGTAGAGAATAAACAGCGGGTCTTCGGCGTTCATTTCCGCCGGGGTGTGGATGGGGGAGGCTTTGGCCGTTACATCCTCGTACCAAACATCGCGGCCGGCTTGCATGTTCACATCACCGCCGGTGGCTTTTACCACAATCACGTTGCGTACCGATGGGCAAGCTTTCAATGCGGCATCAGCATTTACTTTCAGCGCCACTTTGCGGCCACCACGGCGGCCTTCATCCGCGGTGATCAAAGCCACGGAATTACAATCCTCGATACGGTTGGCGAGGCTGTCAGGTGAGAAGCCGCCAAACACCACGGAGTGAATGGCGCCGATGCGTGCACAGGCCAGCAGGGCCACGGCAGCTTCCACGATCATGGGCAGATAGATGGTAACAACATCACCTTTTTTGATACCCAGATCAGTCATGGCATTGGCCATGCGGCAAACTTTTTCATGCAGCTGGCGGTAGGTTACTTTGAGTGAGGTGTTCGGGTCATCGCCTTCCCAGATGATGGCCACTTGGTCACCGCGTTCGGCCAGATGCCGGTCAAGGCAGTTGGCGGAAGCATTGAGCGTGCCATCCTCGAACCATTTGATTGAGACATCACCGGTGTAGCTTGTGTTTTTGATTTTGGTGGGGGCTTTCATCCAGGTAATGCGTTTGCATTCCTCAGCCCAAAACGCGTCCGGCTGGGTCGCGGCCCGTTCGTACATATCCTGGTACTGAGCCGTGGTAATTAGCGCATGCTCAGCAATTTCGGGCTTAATCGCAACAATATCAGCGTCAGACATTAATCGGCTCCTCGTGTGTTTATTTGTATTGAAGGTGGTTATGGCGCGGATTTGGCAAGACGGGAAGTGCAGGGGCGCTGTAATAAATGCGCCAAATATTGATGCCGCATAACGTAATAAAATCCGCCAGATTGAGGCTGACAGTGGGGGTTTTCAAGTTATCGTTGACATTCCGATGCGTTTCTGCGTCACTTTGCGGGCAATCGATTTTGGCTTGACTTGGCTCGCAATCCTGGTGACGGGTAGCACACAAGACCTCCAATCACCGGTTGCCCCTGTTAAACGTGCGGCGGGCGCGCGGTGGGTATGATAAGGAGCGACGACTAAGAATGGCTACCGGGACAGTAAAATGGTTTAACACCACAAAAGGCTTTGGGTTCATCGTGCCGGCGGATGGCGGCAAGGATGTATTTGTTCATATCACAGCAGTGCAATCGGCTGGGTTGCGTGGGCTGAACGAAGGCCAGAAGGTCACGTTCGACATCGCGATGGAGCGTGGCAAGGCAGCGGCAATCAATTTAAAAGCCGTCTGATCAAGCCAATACCTCAGGTTGTTTAACCCAGCGGGGCCTATTGGCCCCGTTTTTTTGATCAACTATGCTATCATGCTTCCTTGCACGCAGGCTGCGAACCGGTTAGTATAACGTTAACGTTAACTAATTACGTCATTGGTGCAGCCAACACGAACGCCGAGCCGGAGGAAACTATGGATGGCATAAGCCAGCGGTCCGCCGCCGCAGAGTTCCAGTTCACCCCAATGCCAGCCTATGAAATGCTGGATCATGCGGTGCAGCGCTTTGGCAGCCGGCCAGCCATCGATTTTTTGGGCAGGCGCTATAATTGGGCTGACATCGGCGGGTTGGCGAACCGTGCGGCGGCGGGTTTACAGAAAATCGGCGTCGGGCCGGGGGTGAAGGTAGGGCTGTGCTTGCCCAACACGCCATACTTTGTGGTCATGTATTTCGCCATTTTGAAGGCCGGCGGTACGGTGGTGAATTTCAACCCGCTCTATACCGAGCGCGAGATTGAGAACCAGGCGCGCGATGCCGGGGTGGAGATTATTGTCTCGCTGGATTTGACGCTGATCCAGGATAAAATCGGCAGGCTGGCGGCCAGTGGTTTGTTCAAGCGGGTGATCATGTGCTCAATGGTGGGCGCCCTTCCGCCGTTAAAGGGGCTGCTGTTCAGGCTTATCAAAGGCGGGCAACTGGCCAGGATACCAAGCCATGCGCCGTACATGCGTTATGAGGCGCTGCTGGCGGTGGCAGCACAACCAGCACCGGTAGTGATCGACCCGCTGAACGACATCGCCACCCTGCAATTTACCGGCGGCACCACCGGCTTTCCGAAGGCGGCGATGCTGACGCATGCCAATATCACCACCAATGTCCAGCAGATTCTGGCCTCCGGCCCGGATTTGGTGCTGGGGCAGGAGCGAATTCTGGGGGTGCTGCCGCTGTTTCATGTGTTCGCCATGACCGGCGTGATGAATCTGGGCGTGACCATCGGGGCTGAGCTTTTGCTGATGCCGAGGCTGGATATGAAGCAGTTGATGCAGGTGATCCGCCGCCGCCGCCCCACCGTGATGCCGGGCGTGCCGACATTATACACCGCCATCACCAACGCCGCCCAGGGCAAGAACGGCGCGCCAGACCAGGACCTCAGCTTTATCAAATTCTGCATCTCCGGGGGCGCGCCGATTGCCATTGAAGCAGCGGACCGGTTTGAGAGAATTTCCAGGTGCAGCGTGCTGGAAGGCTATGGTCTATCTGAGACCTCGCCGGTGGTAACCGCAACGCCGGTGGGCGGCGTGCGGCGCGGTTCGGTGGGGATTGCGCTGCCGGGCACGGTGGTCGAGATTCGCGACCCCGAGCACCCAACCAGCATCATGCCGCAAGGTGAGCGCGGCGAGATTTGCGTGCGCGGGCCGCAAGTGATGAAGGGCTATTACAACCGCCCAGCCGATACCGATGCCGTGTTTATCGACGGTGCGCTGCGCACCGGCGATATCGGGTACCTTGATGCTGACGGGTACTTATTCATCGTGGACCGGATCAAGGATTTGATCCTGTGCGGGGGCTATAATGTGTATCCGCGCGTCATCGAGGAGGCCGCTTATCAGCACCCCGCCGTGCAAGATGCGATTGCCATTGGGGTGCCGGATGCCTACCGCGGCCAGGCGCCTAAGCTGTTTGTCACCTTGCAGCCGGATGCCAGCGCCACCGCGGCTGAAATCAAGGAGTTTTTGGTCCAGCATTTGAACAAAATTGAGCAGCCGAGGGAGGTTGAAATCCGCGCCACTCTGCCGAGGACCATGGTCGGTAAGCTCTCCAAGAAGGAGCTGGTGGCGGAAGAGATGGCGAAAGCCCTTGAAAAATCATCGATAAGATAATTTTTTGCGCTAGGGAGATGACAAACGACAGGGGATAACCTATACGTTATAGTCAGTCTCTTTGCGTTAAATAACGGAAGCGTTCATGTTGATCTCGATAATGCAACCTAACCCGGTCAAGGAGCAAGGCGAGACGATGAGTGCAGATGTTGAAACGATGAGTGAACAGGAAGCGGCGGCGGATTCCGTGGCGCTGTTTTCGGTTAGTCAGTTGGCGCGGCAGTTGGGGGTTACTGCCCGGACCATCAGGTTTTATGAAGACAAAGACCTGGTCTCACCGCAGCGGGCCGGTACCACCCGGGTTTATACCCACCGGGACCGGGCGCGCTTGATGTTGATTTTGCGTGGTAAGCGGCTTGGCTTTTCACTGCGGGAAATAAAGGAATTTTTAGATTTATATGATGTTGACCCGGCGCACCACGTGCAATTGCGCCAGCTTTTGGCGGCGGTTCGCAAACGGATGGCTAAATTATCTGAACAGCGTGCCGCGATTGATGAGAGCCTGTCTGAGTTGACCGAAATTGAACGCCAGTCACTGGCGATTCTGGCCAGCCGGAAAACCTAATTTTTTGAGCAAACTGGAGCGTTAAATGACCAATGTTGTGATCGTGGGCTACGCCCGTTCAGCTTTCGTGCCGGCCAAAAAAGGCAGCTTTGCCAGGGTTCGTCCGGATGAGCTGGCGGCCGAGGTGGTACGGGCTTTGATCACACGGACCGGCGTCAAGCCGGAGGATATTGAAGATGTCATCACCGGCTGCGCGTTTCCGGAAGCCGAGCAGGGCTTCAACGTGGCGCGGCTGATTAGCTTGCTGGCGGATTTGCCGATCTCGGCGGCGGGGCAGACGGTAAACCGGTTTTGCGGCTCCTCGATGTCGTCGATCCATATTGCCGCCGGCGCGATTGGAATGAACGCGGGTGAGGTGTTCGTGTGCGTTGGCATTGAAAGCATGAGCCGGATTCCAATGGGCGGTTATAACCCGATGCCGTCACCGGCGTTATATGCAAAATTTCCGGCGGCTTACATGGGTATGGGTGACACGGCTGAAAACGTCGCGACGCGCTGGCAGATTACCCGCGCTGAACAGGAAGCGTTTGCAGTGGCAAGCCACCAGAAGGCTGCCGCCGCGCAGAAAGCCGGCCGGCTGGCGGATGAAATTGTGCCGGTTTCAAACGGCAAGATGATGGTGACGCAGGATGAGTGCATCCGGGCTGATACTTCAGCGGAGGCTTTGGCCGGGCTGAAACCGGCGTTCAGCCAGAACGGCACGGTAACAGCGGGAACATCATCGCCGTTGACCGACGGTGCATCGGCGGTGCTGGTGTGCGCTGAGGATTACGCGGTGAAGCACGGGCTGCCGATGCTGGCGCGGATTAAATCCATCGCGGTGGCGGGTTGCGCGCCTGATATCATGGGCATCGGGCCGGTAGCGGCATCACGCAAGGCGATGGCGCGGGCGGGGATTACCTCGAAGGATTTGAGTGTGGTCGAGTTGAACGAGGCGTTCGCCAGCCAAGCGATGGCTTGTATGAAAGACCTGGAACTTGACCCGGCGATTGTGAATTTTGATGGCGGCGCCATTGCTTTGGGGCACCCGCTGGGGGCTACAGGGGCGCGTATTACCGGTAAGGCGGCGGCGGTGTTGCAGCGCGAGGGTGGTAAATACGCGCTGGCCACGCAGTGCATTGGCGGTGGCCAAGGTATCGCGACGGTGCTGGAGGCGATCTGATGGCGATTAAATCTGTCGCCGTGATTGGCGCCGGGGTGATGGGGGCGAGCATTGCCGCCCATGTTGCCAATGCGGGCTGTAAGGTGCTGCTGCTGGATATTGTGAAGCCAGGTGCTGCCAACCGCAACGCCATTGCTGAGGGTGCCATTGAGAAACTCCGCAAGATGGACCCGGCACCCTTGATGGGCAGCAAGGCGGTACGGTTGATAACGCCCGGCAACATTGAAGATGACCTGGGCAAACTGGCTGAAGTGGACTGGATTGTCGAGGCGGTGATTGAACGGCTTGATATCAAGCAGGATTTGTACCGCAAGCTTGATGCGGTGCGTAAAGCCGGGTCGGTGCTGTCCTCGAATACCTCGACGATTCCGCTAAAGGAGTTGACTGCCGGATTGCCGGATTCCATCTGCCAGGATTTCTGTATCACGCATTTTTTCAATCCGCCGCGCTACATGCGGCTGCTGGAAGTTGTCGGCGGGCCAAAAACCAGGCCGGAAGCGTTGGCTGCGATTTCGAAATTCGCTGACCTGGCACTGGGTAAATCAGTGGTGATGTGCAACGATACACCGGGCTTCATCGCTAACCGAATCGGCTCCTATTGGATTCAATCCGCGATGGTGCTGGCACTGGAGCATGGGTTGGAGATTGAGGAAGCCGATGTGATTATGGGCAAGCCGCTGGGCTTTCCCTCAACCGGTATTTTCGGCTTATTGGATTTGGTGGGCATCGATTTAGGCCCGCATGTGAATGCCTCGCTGGCGCGGCTGCTGCCCTCAACGGATGCATTCCACGCGATGAACCGCGATACCGCGATGATCAATACGATGATCGCGCAAGGCTATACCGGCAACAAAGGCAAGGGCGGGTTTTATCGCTCGGCGCGTGGGGCTGATGGCAAACGGCAAAAATCGGCGTTGAATTTAAAAGCGGCGGCGGCAGGTACGCTGGAATGGCGGCCGGCGATGAAGCCTGAATTTGCCGAAGTGAAAGAGGCACGCGAGGATTTAAAGAAATTGCTCGGCGCTGGCAGCAAGGCCGGCAAATATGCCTGGGGCGTGGTGGGCAGGGTGCTGGCCTATGCGGCATCATTGGTGCCAGAAATTGCCACTGATATCGCCGATATTGATGAGGCGATGCGGCTTGGCTATACCTGGAAGTTTGGCCCGTTTGAGCTGATCGATATGCTGGGTGCGGCGTGGGTTGCGAAAAACCTGGCGTCACTAAACATCGCGGTGCCGCCGCTGCTGGCGAAAATTGGCGACGGAAAATTCTACACTGATGCTGGGCAATACACCTTGGAGGGTAAATACAAACCCATCCGCCGCCCGGAAGGCGTTATTTTGCTTGAAGATTTCAAGCGCGGCAAAAAGCCGGTGCTGGGCAACAAAAACGCCTCAGTGTGGGATATTGGCGACGGCGTGCTGTGTTTTGAGATGCATGCGCAAGTGCGTGGTGTGATGCGAAATATGATCGACGGCGACACCATTGCGCTGATTGAAAAAACTACAGCACTGGTGGCCAAGAGCTACAAGGCACTGGTGATTTATGATGATGTGCTGCGCGAGCAGCCGCAGAAAACCAATTTTTCGCAAGGTGCTAATATTGGGCTGGTGCAGCTTGCTGCCAACATCCGGATGTGGGGCACGATCGAGAAAGGCACCAAGCAGGGCCAGGCGGCTTACCTGGGGTTGCGCTATGCGCCGTTTCCGGTGGTGGCAGCACCGGTGGGTCTGGCGCTAGGTGGCGGTTGCGAATTGCTGCTGCATGCTGACCACGTGCAGGCCTATGCCGAGAGTTATATCGGGCTGGTGGAAGTTGGCGTTGGCCTGATTCCAGGGTGGGGTGGTTGTGCCACGATGCTGACCCGCTGGCAGCATGCCAAGGAGATGCCCAAAGGCCCGATGCCGGCGGTGGGGAGGGTGTTTGAGATGATCTCAACGGCAACGGTTTCAAAATCCGCGGCCGAGGCCAAGGAATTGATGTTCCTTAAACCCTCTGATGGCATCACGATGAATCGCTACCGGCTGCTGGCTGATGCGAAAGCCAAGGCGCTGGAATTGGCGGCAAATTATACCGCGCCAGAGGCCAAGCCCCTGCAGCTTCCGGGTGCATCCGGCCGGGTTGGTTTGAAAATGGCGGTTGAAGGTTTCCATAAACGCGGCATCGCCACTGACCATGATGTAACGGTATCTGACCATTTGGCGATGGTGTTGACCGGCGGCACAGCGGATATTGTTGATGTGCTGGGTGAAAAAGATGTGATGGATCTGGAGAGTCAGGCCTTCATGGCGTTGATTCGCACCAAGGAATCATTGGCGCGGATCAAGTCAATTGTTGATACCGGCCGTCCGCTGCGTAATTAGTTTTAAATACTGAGGAGTTTGCTATGCCAAATTATAAGGCACCACTTGAAGATATGCGTTTTGTGCTGCACGAGCTTTATGACAGCAAAACCATCGCCGAACTGCCAGGCTGTGAAGATTTCACGCCGGAGTTGATGGATAGCGTGCTGGATGAAGCGGCGAAATTTACCCAAGAGGTTTTGTTTCCGCTTAACCAGGTGGGTGACCTTGAAGGCTGTACTTATGAAAATGGCGTGGTGCGCACGCCCACCGGCTTTAAGGAAGCCTACAAGGAATTTTGTGAAGGCGGGTGGGCCGCGATGGCATCCTCACCAGAGTTTGGCGGCCAGGGCATGCCAATAGCGCCAGCCATGTTGGTTGAAGAAATGTTGTGCTCGGCGAATGTGGCGTTTGGGTTGTATCCCGGCCTGACACATGGCGCGTATCTCTCGATTTATCATCATGGTAGCGAGGCGCAGAAGCAAACCTATCTGCCGAATATGGTCTCGGGCAAATGGTCCGGCACCATGTGTTTAACTGAAGCGCATTGCGGGACCGATTTGGGCATGTTGCGCACCAAGGCGGTTGCGAATGATGATGGCTCCTACAGCCTGAGCGGCAGTAAATGTTTTATCTCAGCTGGGGAGCACGACCTGACCGAAAATATCATTCATCTGGTGCTGGCACGCCTGCCAAATGCCCCTGCCGGGGTGAAGGGAATTTCATTGTTCGTGGTGCCAAAGTTTATTGTAAAGGATGATGGCACGCTTGGGCAACGTAACGGTGTGTTATGCACCTCAATCGAGCATAAAATGGGCATCAAGGCATCAGCCACCTGCTCACTCTCGCTTGACGATGCCAAGGGCTGGTTGGTGGGTGAGCCGCATAAAGGTTTGCGGGCCATGTTTACCATGATGAACACTGAGCGGCTTTCAGTGGGCATTCAAGGGCTTGGCGTTGCGGAAGTGGCGTACCAGAATGCGGTGAATTACGCGCGGGAGCGCATTCAGGGCCGCTCGCTCTCGGGTGTGAAAAACCCTGAAAAGTCGGCGGACTCGATTATGGTGCACCCGGATGTGCGGCGCATGCTGTTGACCATGCGGGCATATATTGAAGGCTGCCGTGCGCTGTCTGGTTGGGTGGCGCGCGAGATTGATGTGTTGCAACGCTCAACCGATGAAGACGCCAGGCTGATATCTGACGATTTCACCGCTTTGCTGACACCGGTGGTGAAGGCGATGTTCACCGACCTTGGCTTCGAGATCACCTCGACCGCGCTGCAATGCTACGGCGGGCATGGCTATATTCGTGACCACGGGATGGAGCAATATGTGCGCGATGCACGGATCTCGATGATCTATGAAGGTACCAACGGCGTGCAAGCGCTTGACCTGGTGGGCCGTAAACTGCCGCAGGATGGCGGGCGGCTGCTGACACGCTTCCTTGACCCGGTGCTGGAATTTATTGATGCCAATGGCGATGCGGAGATGACGCCGTTCATTGACCCATTGCAGACAGCACTTGAGCATTTGCAAATCGCAACCAGTCACATCATGACGGCCGGCATGACGAACTACGATGAAATTGGCGCGGCTTCGGTAGATTATCTGCGGCTGTTCGGGCTGGTGGCTTTGGGCTTCATGTGGGCACGCATAGCCAAAATTGCGTTGCCGAAGGCTCAGGGCAATGAGTTTTATACCGCTAAAATCGGCACGGCAAAATTCTATATGCAACGCTTGTTGCCGCAAACCGGTGCGCTGCTAGCTGCTATCCAATCAGGGTCTGAGACCATGATGGAATTTGCGGCTGAAGCATTCTGAAACCAAAGGCCAGGGCATAACCCTGGCCTTTTTTATCGCCCATTCTACGGTCTGGTGTCGAAATCGATCCGCGGGTCGATGATCGTGTAGAGAAAATCCCCGATGATCTGCATGATCAAGCCGGTGAGGGTGTAAATATAGAGTGTGCCGAACATCACCGGATAGTCGCGCTGTAGCACCGCCTGATAACCCAACAGCCCAAGCCCGTTCAGGGAGAACACAATCTCCACCAGCAGTGCTGAGGTGAATAATATTGAGATGAACGCCGCCGGGAACCCGGCAATCACCAGCAGCATGGCGTTACGAAACACATGGCCGTACAGCACTTGCGTCTCGGAAGCACCTTTGGCGCGGGCGGTGAGCACATAGAGTTTGCGGATTTCCTCCAGGAAGGAATTTTTCGTCAGCATGGTGAGGGAGGCAAAGCCACCAATGGTCATGGCGATGGTGGGCAACACCAAATGCCAGGCGTAATCAACAATCCGGCCTGGCCAGGAATAGCTGGCGGCATCCGGCGCGCTTAAGCCGCGCAGCGGAAAAATCGGGAACACACCGCCGCTGCCGAACAGTACAACCAGGAAAATCGCCAATAAAAATCCTGGAATGGCGTAGCCGATCAGAATCACCAGCGAGCTGGTGAGGTCAAAGCGCGAGCCGTCCATTACAGCTTTGCGAATCCCGAGCGGGATGGAGACCATATAGACGATCAAGGTGGACCAAAAGCCGAGCGAGAGCGAGATGGGCAGGCGTTGCCATACCAGCGTCAGCACCGACTGACCTTGGAAAAAACTTTGACCCAGATTGAAGGTTAGGTAACCGCGCAGCATGATGAAAAAGCGGGTGAGCGGTGGTTTGTCAAAGCCAAATTGTTTTTGTAATTGCGCCACCATCACGGGGTCTGTGCCCTGTGCGCCCCGATACACGCTTTTGTTGCTGGCCACGTCGCCGGTTTGTAGTGTTTGTTGTTTCACTTTCGCCATGGCGGTTTCCACCGGACCGCCGGGGGCAAACTGCACCACCGCGAAGTTGATCGCAATAATCCCAAACAAGGTCGGGATGATCAAGAGAATGCGTTTGCCGAGATAGCGGATCATTTCGCCCACCAAAGATCAAAATCGACACCATCTTGCAGCGGGGCGGGTTGTTTGACCACCCTGGTCCAATAGGCCACCCGCATGGTGGTCGAATTCCAGGCCGGGATCAGGTACCAGCCATTCAGCAGCAGCCGGTCCAGCGCGTGGATGGCGGTGATTTTTTGCGCAATGCTGGTGGCTTGGTTTTGCGCCTTGATCATGGCATCAATGGCGGGTGAGCAGATGCCCATGAGGTTGTTGCTGCCGGGCGTGTTGGCGGCCCCGCAACCCCAATAATTGCTTTGCTCCGAGCCGGGGAAATCGCTCTCTGGAAATTGCACGATGGTCATGTCGTAATCAAAACGCTGGATTCGGCGCTCATAAGTGGCGGGGTCAATGGTGCGGACGATGGCCTTGATGCCGAGCAGCTTTAAATCAGCGGCGTAGGAAATCACGATGCGCTCAAATAGCTGATTATCAAGCAGAATCTCAAAACTCATTTGCTGGCCTTGGGCGTTAACCAGTTTACCATCCACCACGCGCCAGCCAGCTTGGTTGAGCAGCGCCATGGCTTGTTCGAGTTGCGGCAGGTTATAGCCGCTGCCATCAGTCACGGGCAGCGCAAACGGGGTGGTGAAAACAGATGGCGGAATTTGGTTTTTATAAGGTGCCAGCAACTGCAATTCATCAGCTGAGGGCAGGCCGGAGGACGCCAGGAAGGATTGTGAGAAATAACTGTTGTAACGCACGTAGGAGCTATAAAACAGCACGCGGTTCATCCATTGAAAATCAAACGCCAATGTTAGCGCATGGCGCACCAGCGGGTTGGCAAATTCTGGCCGCCGGGTGTTCATCGCCCAGCCGTCAATGCCGGCGGGTAGGCTGACAGGCACGCGCACCAGCTCTACCTTACCATCAGCGACCGCAGGGGTTTGATAGCCAGAGGCCCATTGCTTGGCGCTGGATTCAATGCGGGCATCAATCTGCCCGGCCTTGAAGGCTTGCAAAGCGACAGAGTCATTTTGAAAAAACACTTCGCGGTAGGTGTTGAAATTATCAAAACCTTTGTCGGCGGGCAGGTTTTCTGCCCACCAATGTTTCACATGGGTATAGGTAATGGCATTGCCGAAGCTGACCTGTGAAACCTGATAAGGCCCGGAGCCTACCGGCGGGTTAAGCAAAGGTGCTGAAAAATCCTTGCCTTTCCAGAAATGCTCGGGCAGCACGTACAGCCCGGCTAAATCATTTGGCAAATCACGCCCGGTGCCGGGTTGCAGGCGAAATTCCACGGTTTCATCATCAGGGGCGACGACTGAGGCGACGCCCGCATAATAGCTGGCATAAAACGGCGAGCCTTGGGTGATGAGTGTGTGAAAACTCCATACCACATCGCTCGCCAGCACTTTGGTGCCATCCGAGAAGCGGGCATTGGGGTTGAGGTGGAAGGTGACGGTCAGGCCATCGGGGCTGATCGTCACACTTTGTGCAAGGTCAGCATATACCGTGACTGAGTCTGTGTCAGATTGTTTGAACAAAGTCTGCCACACCCGGTAGATGCTATCAGGTGCGGTGCCGCGCAGGATGAAGGGGTTGAGATTGTCAAAATCCCCCACCGCTGAGAGGGTGATGCTGCCGCCCTTCGGGGCATTGGGGTTGGCGTAGGGCAGATGCGTGTAGCCAGGCGGCGGCTGCAAAGCGGTGGAGAGGGTGATTAAATCGTCACGGGCCAAGGCAGGCTGCGTTGAACCTAAAATCAACGCTGCCCATAAAACTCTATAGAACAGCGAGGGCCGCCGCATGCAAAGCCGGGTTGGCGGCGGCCAGCACGCTGCCATCACAACCCATGCGCAGTGGCTGGCCGGACCAGTCGGTAACCACGCCGCCGGCGGCTTCGACTACGGGTGCCAACGCAGCCCAGTCCCAAGGTTTTAATCCACATTCAGCGACGATATCCACCTGCCCGATGGCCAGCAAGCCATAAGCGTAGGCATCCCCGCCCCAATAGGTGCGGCGGCAATGGGACTGTAGCCGGGCGAAGCGGGCGGCACCGTCAGCCATAAACATTTCTGGCGCGGTGGAGGAGAGTTCCGCCTCATTCAGCGCGGTGAGGGCGCGGGTGCCGATGTGGCCGCCAAGCGGGCCGCGAAAGCGCGCGGGAACATCGCGCCCACCAATCCAGCGCTCGCCGGTGATGGGTTGGTCGACCAGCCCCAGGATCGGCACGCCGTCTTCGAGTAGGCCGAGCAGGGTGCAGAAGCTGGGCCGGCCGGTGATGAAGGCGCGGGTGCCGTCAATTGGGTCAACCACCCAAACATAGCGGGCGGTGCCGACTGTGGCGGGAAATTCCTCCCCCATGAAGCCATAGGTGGGAAAGGCGGCGGTGAGATGCTCGCGGATGATGGTTTCCGCCAGCCGGTCCGCCACCGTCACCGGGCTTTCGTCGCTTTTTAAATCCGCCGCTATGCCGGTTCTGAAATGCGGGCGTATCGCCGCCCCGGCTGCATCAAGCGCAGCCTCGGCGGCTTGAACCCAGGCCGACATGATCAGGTTCCGGGCAGCTTGATCGGGCTGTCAGCGTTTTTGTTCAAATACGCGATCACATCAGCCCTGGTCTGGTCGTTCTTGATGCCGGGGTAGCCCATCATGGTGCCGCTGGCGAAGTTGCTGGGTGAAAGCAGCCAGTCGCTCATGGTATCGGCGGTCCAGGTGCCGTTGGCCTTGGCCTTCACGGCGTCCGAGTAGTTGAACCCGGCGGCGGCGAACATTTTGCCGCCAACAATGCCGTAGAGGTTCGGCCCAACGCCGTTGGCGCCGCCCTTGTTGAGGCTGTGGCAGGCGGAACATTGCTGCTGCACAAAGGCTTCACCCTTCGCAAGGTCAACTTTGGCGAACATGGTATCAATGCTGGGTGCGGCGGCCGGGGTTACGCCAGCTTCGGCAGCACCGCCGGTAGCGGCGGCAGTTGGTGCGGGTGCGGCGCTGGCGGCTTTCACCTCGTCAGCGGTTGGCAGCGCCAAGGGGCTGGCGGCAAGGGTACGCAAATAGGCCACCACATCAGCGCGGGTCTGGGTGTTTTTGATGCCCGGGTAGCCCATGGCGGTGCCGGGGGCAAAGCTGGCGGGGTCAAGCAACCAGCTGGCCATGCTGGCATAGTCCCAGTTGCCTTTGGCTTTGGCCTTGGCGGCGGCTGAATAACTAAAGCCGGCACTGGCGAACATTGGCCCGCCCAGCGCGCCATACAGGTTTGGCCCCACGCCAGCGGCACCGCCCGAATTCAGGCTGTGGCAGGCGGCGCATTGCTGCTGCACAAAAGCCGCCCCCTTTGCCACATCAGCCGTGGCGAGCAGCGGAATGACGGATTCCGGCACCGCGGCAACCGCCAGCGCTGCCATGGGGGCGGCGGTTTGCGGGGCGGTGATGGCGATGACCGGGGATTTTGGCGAATCATCAGGGATAATGACATGGGCGATACGGTTGGCGCCCCAAAAGATAATGCCCGCCGTGAGAACACCGGCGGCAATTTTGTTGATTAACAGACCGTCTTTACCTGATTTACTCATTTAACTTTATGCCTCATCGAATATAGCCCTTGTTATCGCAATTCAGGCGGGCTCGACAAGAACAGCTTCTCATTATCATATGAAGCCAGAGTGAACCCGATTATAATTATCCCTGCCCGTTTGGGCTCGTCTCGCCTGCCAGGCAAGCCGTTGGCTGATATTTGTGGCCTGCCGATGATTGTGCATGTTCTCAACCGTGCGCGCGCGGCGGGGGTGGGGCAGGTGGCGGTGGCCTGTGCTGAAGCTGAAATTGCCGAGGCGGTGGAAGCCCACGGCGGCGTGGCTGTGCTAACTGACCCGGCGTTGCCATCGGGGTCGGACCGGATTTTCGCGGCATTACAAAAACTCGACCCGTTCGGCCAGCATGATGTGATTATTAATTTGCAAGGCGATCTGCCGGGCATTGACCCCGGTTTCCTGACCGCCGTGTGCCAGCCGTTACAGAACCCGGTGTATGATATTGCGACGCTGGTGGCGCCGATCACCAGTGCGGCAGAGGCGCAGGCACCCTCAGTGGTGAAATGCGCCTGCGCCTTTGGCCCGGATGAGCAGGTGGCGCCGGCGCTGTATTTTTCACGCGCGCAAATACCATCAGGCGAGGGCGTGCTGTGGCACCATATCGGGGTGTACGCCTACCGGCGCGCCAGCCTGGCACGCTTTGTAACGCTGCCGGAATCGCCATTGGAGCAGCGCGAAAAGCTGGAGCAATTGCGCGCCCTGGAGGCTGGCATGCGCATTGGCGTGGCGCGGGTTGCTCACGCGCCGTTTGGCGTGGATACCGCAGCTGACCTTGCCCACGCCCGTAAAATTTTGGAATCCAAATGACCGAACCATTGATTGCCTTCCAGGGCCAGCCAGGTGCGTATTCTGACCTGGCCTGCCGTCTGGCCTACCCAGACATGCAAACCCTGCCGTGCGACACATTTGAGGCCGCCATTGAGGCGGTGCGCGAAGGCCGTGCCGCACTTGGCATGCTGCCGACCGAAAATTCATTGGCTGGGCGGGTGCCTGATATTCATGCGCTGCTGCCGGAAAGCGGACTTTCCATCATTGCCGAGACGTTTTTGCGGGTGGAGCATTGTCTGCTGGGCCTGCCGGGGACGCAAATTGCTGATGTGCGGCGGGTGCATTCGCACCCGGTAGCGTTGGGGCAAATCCGTGCGCTGGTGCGTGAATTGGGTGCGCAGGCAGTGATTGAGGATGATACCGCCGGTTCAGCCCGGATTGTGGCCGCACTGAACAACAAGGCCGATGCGGCGGTGGCCTCAGCCTTGGCGGCGCAGATTTATGGGTTGGAGATTCTGCGCCGCAACGTGGAGGATGCCGCCCACAACACGACGCGGTTTTACGTAACCGCCACCACCCCGAAATTGCAGCCGCCGGAAGCGCCGAATCTGATGACCAGTTTTGTGTTCAGGGTGCGCAACGTGCCGGCGGCGCTATATAAGGCGCTGGGCGGGTTTGCCACCAACGGCGTGAACATGACCAAGTTGGAGAGCTACATGGTGGGGGGGAATTTCACCGCCACGCAGTTTTTGGCTGAGGTGGATGGGCATCCGGAATCGCCGAATTTACGGCTGGCGCTCGAGGAGTTGGCGTTTTTCTCCACCGAGATCAAAATTCTGGGGGTTTATCCTGCGGCCCCGTTCCGGCTGGCACAGCGGCTAACACAACCAAAGCACGATAAAAGTTAAGCAATAATCAACTTTAAGGTTGTATGTCTCATGGCGTGACCAGTGAGACATTTACCGAACAAGGCTTGATCCACCCAGACTGGCTGGTTGCCAGCGAATGGTCGGGTGGGGTTGTGCCGGTGGCAGGTGTTGCGGCGCTGGTGAATGCGGCGGATGTGTTGATTGACCCGCTGGTCAATTTATCAGCTGACATTACCCTGCAAGGCGGGGCGGCGCTGATCGGCAATGGTGCCGGCTTCGCCTTCACCCCGCAGGCGCTGCTACAGGCCGATGATAACAACGCGTTGTTCGCCAATGGTGCCATAGTGAACGAGGGCGTTATCTCGGTGGTGGGGCCGGCTGCCACGCTGAGCGTGGTGGTGCAGGCGGGGAGCGAGGTTGCCAGCCAGTACGGATTGCGCGTGGCGAGTTTTGAGAATGCCGGGACAATGCTGGTGCAGAACGCCGCAACGCTTGATATTTCCGGCACCCAGTTCAGCAACACCGGCACCGTGATTGTCGAAGGTGGCGCGTTGAATGTGCTGGGCGGTTGGGTGGATGGCGGGCAGGGAGCATTTGCGCCCGGCGGCACTATCGAGCTTGGCCAGGGCGCGCTGGCCAATTTCAATGAAGGCATTATCGGCCAGAGTTTTATTTTTAACGGCCCGGCGACACTAACTCTGGGTGACCCGCTCGGCGTTACACAGGTGGCCATTGCGGGGTTTGGTGACCGCGATGTCATTTTCACCAGCTCAGTGGCGCAGGCGCAGAGTTTGCTGGCAGATGGGTTGGTATTTACCACCAGCCTGCCACCCAACGAGACTTTGCAGGTGCAGGCTACCAGCCTAGGCGGTGCAAACATAGGTGCCGAGATCACGCTGGCCGCCAGCGCACATGCGACAACCCAGGATAACGGCGCGCCGTGCTTTGCCCGTGGCACCGGCATTTTAACCTTGCACGGCTATGTGCCGGTGGAGCAGTTGCGGCCAGGGGACCAGGTGGTAACGCTCCGCGGTGCGCTGGCCCCGGTGCAATGGGTGGGCTGGCGCACCATCGATTTGGCAGCGCACCGCCGCCCGGAGGCCGTGCGGCCGGTGCGGATTTGTAAGGCGGCGCTGGGTGAGGGGCTGCCGGGGCGCGATATCCTGCTCTCGCCCGACCATGCGCTGCTGCTGCATGGGCAGTTGGTGCCGGTAAAGCTGCTGACCAATAACGCCACCATCAAGCGCGAGCCCGCTTTGGCGGTGACGTATTTTCACATCGAACTGGCCCAGCATGATATTATTTTCGCCGAGCATCTGGCGGTGGAGACTTATCTCGACACTGGCAACCGCGGCATGTTTAGCAACACTCTGGGCCAACCCCACGGCGCACCTGCGTTTGGCCGCGGCAAGCAATGGGATGCGCATGCCTTTGCGGATTTATGCCTTGCAGGCCCGGTGCTGCGTGATATCCGCCGGGAGATTTTCAACCGCGCCACGGCGTTGGGGTTTCACCGTGCGCCCAACACACTGTTGCACCTAGTAGAGGAGGTTAGGGGCGAGCCAATGCCGATGACGACCCGTGCTGGCGTAAATGCGCCGGGGTTTTTGTTGCCGAAGGGGCACGCCGGGCAGTTTGTCATTCGCTCAGGGCGTTTTATTCCGGCTGAAATCTCAGATGGGGCTGTGCTGGATGATGATTGGCGCAGCCTGGGCATTGCCATCCGGCGGGTTAAACTGGGTTTTACCAAATGGCCTGTTGAGGCGCTGGCGGTTTCAGGGTTTTACCCGCGCGGGGAGGGGGATAGCGCGGTATGGACCGATGGCAACGCGGTGATTGCGGTGCCGCCGGAAACTAGATTTATCGGGTTGAGTGTGCAGGGGTATCCGGTTGGCTGGTCGAAATGTTTTTAGGCGCGGCCAGCATTTGATGAAAGCATCGCCGGGTTGATCCGGAGTTTTGCCAGTGCGCGCTGCCATTTGCTGGTATGGTCTGCATCGAACAATAAATGCTCATCGGCGGGTGCGTTCAGCCAGGCATTTTGTTTCATTTCCTCGTCCAATTGCCCCGGCCCCCAGCCGGCGTAACCAAGCGCCATCAGGCAGCGCTCTGGGCCGCCGCCCGAGGCAACCGCCTGTAAAATATCTAAACTGGCGGTCAGCATATGGGTGCCGTCAACATCCAGGCTGCTCTCGGTGGTCCCGTCAGGTGAGTGCAAAACAAAGCCGCGGTTGTTATCAACCGGGCCGCCGGTGCAAATGCGGATTTCGCGTGAGGGCGGCGTGGGCTCAATCTCAAGCTGCCGGAGCAAATCGACGAACTTCGGGGTTTTCAAAGGCTGATTCACGATAATTCCCATAGCACCTTCGGGCGAATGGGCACACAGGAAAATCACGCTCTGGTTGAAGCGCGTATCGCCCATCAGCGGCATCGCAATGAGAATCTGTCCGGTGAGCGAGGGTGAGGTAAGAATCATGTGCTAAATTTGGCGCGAGCCTCGCAGCCACGCAAGAGGCTTCAGTTAGGTTCTCTTCCCGTCCGCCGAGGCTTCGGCTACGAAGATGACAGTGCAATATCTGGCTGAGGAGCATCCGATGATCAAAATTGGCGATAAAATTCCCGAAATGAAGCTGATGACGGCTACGGCCGAAGGCCCGCGCGAGGTGGATACGGCGGATATTTTTGGTACCGGCAAGGTGGTGATGTTTGCCGTGCCGGGGGCATTTACCCCCACCTGCAGCGCCAAACATCTGCCGGGCTTTGTGTCCCACATGGAGGCGCTGAAAGCCAAGGGCGTTGATAAAGTGGTCTGCATGGCGGTGAATGATGCTTTTGTGCTGGGCGCCTGGGCGAAGGATCAGAAATCCGGTGATGCGGTCATTATGCTGGCCGACGGCTCGGCGGCTTTCACCAAGGCGCTGGGTTTGCAGCTTGACCTGGTGGCGCGTGGCCTGGGCATTCGCAGCCAGCGTTTCGCGCTGGTCACGCAAGATGGCGTGGTGGTGCATCTGGCGGTTGAGGAAGCTGGTGGGTTTGATGTCAGCCGTGCTGAGGCTGTGCTCGAAGCCCTGTGAGTTCTACCCTTACCGTCGTCGTCCCCTGTTATAACGAACGCGCCAATATTGCCCCGATGGTGGCTGCCTTGCAGGCGGCCCTGGTGGGGGTTGCCTGGGAAGTGGTGTTTGTTGACGATAACAGCCCGGACGGCACGGCCGATGCCGCCCGCGCCATCGCCCGCCAGGATACGCGGGTGCGCTGCATCCGCAGGGTCGGGCGGCGGGGGTTATCCTCGGCGGTGATCGAGGGGGCGTTGTCCTCCTCGGCGGATTATGTGGCGGTGATCGATGGCGACATGCAGCATGATGAAACGCGGCTGCCGCTGATGCTGAATGCCTTGCAAGGGGGCGCGCAGTTGGCCATCGGTAGCCGCCATGTGGCGGGCGGGGATAATGCCGGGCTGGCGTCACCGTTTCGTGCCAGGCTGTCTGATGTGGGCATTGGGCTTGCTAAAAAACTCACCGGTGCTGAGGTCAATGACCCGATGAGCGGGTTTTTTATGCTAAGGCGGGATTTGTTTGAGGCGCTGGCGGCGCGTTTGAACGGCCAGGGGTTTAAAATTCTGCTCGACCTTGTGCTGGCATCGCCAGCACCTCTGCGGATCGTGGAAATTCCTTATAAGTTCAGGCCGCGCGCGGCGGGCGAGAGCAAGCTCGATGCGCTGGTGATGTTGCAGTTTGCCGGGCTGCTGATTGATAAAATTCTGCGCGGCGCGGTGCCGCTGCGCTTTATCAGCTTCGCACTGGTCGGGGCGTTTGGCGTGGTCATCAATATCGCGGTGCTGGAGGCGGCACGCTCGGTGGGTGTTAGCTTTGGCGTGGCGCAGACCATCGGGACGTTTGTGGCGATGATTGCCAATTTCGAGCTGAATAATCAGCTTACCTACCGCACCCAGCGGCTCAAGGGTAAAAAAATCTGGCGCGGGTTGCTGTTGTTTATGCTGGTGTGCAGCCTGGGCGCGGTCGCCAATATCGGCATTGCCAATGCGCTGTATGCGCAGAATGCCAGCTCGGTTCTGGCCGGGGCTGCCGGGGCGGCGGTGGGCGTGGTGTGGAACTACGCTGTTTCAGCCACGTTGGTATGGCGCGCCAGGTGAGGTTGGCGGTGAGGTTGGCCGCCTCGCCATGGCTATTGGCGCTGGGGGTGCTGACGGCTGTGCGCTTGCTGATGGCCGCATTGCTGCCGCTGTCGCCCGATGAAGCCTATTACTGGATCTGGTCGGTGCACCTGCAGGCTGGCTATTTCGATCATCCGCCGATGGTGGCGTACTGGATTCGCGCTGGCACCATGCTGTGTGGCACCTCAGCCTTTGGCGTGCGGTTGCTGGGGCCGCTGGCGGCGGCGGCGGGGTCGTTGCTGCTGTGGGATGCCGGCGAGCGGTTGTTTCCAAACCGTCACGCCGGGGTAACCGCCGCCGCCCTGTTCAACGCCACGTTAATTACGGGTGTGGGGTCAGTGCTGATGACTCCCGATACACCGCTGATATTTTTCTGGACCGCCAGCATCGCCGCCACCGCCCGCTGGCTGGGCAGCCGCGATGACCGCTGGTGGCTGGCAATTGGCGTGGCGGCGGGGGCGGCGCTACTGTCAAAATACACCGGGCTGCTGCTGGTTGCGGCGATTGGGCTATGGCTGCTCACCGGGCGCCCCCGAAGGCTGACGTTGCGCTCACCCTGGCCATGGCTGGGGCTGGTTCTGGCAGCCGCGGTGTTTGCGCCAGATGTCTATTGGAACGCCGCCCATCACTGGGTGAGTTATTTCAAGCAAGGCGGGCGGGTGACAATGTTTGATGCCGCGCACGCGGCGCAGTATTTCGCAGAGTTGCTGATCGGTCAGATTGGTCTGGCGACGCCGCTGGTGTTTTTTCTGGCGGCGCTGGGCCTGTGGCGGCTGCGGCGGGTGGGCGGTGATGCCGCCAGCCTGCTGCTGTGGCTGGTTTTGCTGCCGGGTGGGGTGTTTGTTGAGCATGTGCTCTCAGGCCGGGTGGAGCCGAATTGGCCGGCGATTATGTTTATGCCGGCCTGTTTGGCAGCCGCCACGCTGGCACAGCCGGTGTTGCAAAAATGGCTGCGCCCGGCGCTAGGGCTGGGCTTTGCCTGCACCCTGGCGGTGTATGCGCAAGCGTTGGCAGCACCCTTCCCGATTCCGGCGGCACGGGACCCGGCGGCGTTGCAGCTTGCCGGCTGGCCGGAATTGTTGCAGCCGCTTGGGGTGCTAAAACCGGCGTTTATAACTTCAAATGACTATACCACACTCGCAGAATTGGCCTGGACCGGGCCGCCGGGGGTGCCCATTATTGCCTTTGGTACCCGCTGGCATGATCTTTCACTGGCGGTGGTGAATGGCGGCGGGAGCGGCTTGTCAGTGTCGCGCTATCCTGCCGCCGATTGCGCGCTGCCGCTGAGCACCAGCACCCGCATGTTGGCCCGCAAGCGCGGCGCTGACCCGGCGCTGCGCTATTATGTTTGCGATGTGAATGCCCCCCCCGATGCTGTGAGGCTGCCGCACCCATGACCCAACTGGTGACCCAACCGATACCCCCGACCCCCGCCGATGTGCATGCTGCCCGGGCGCTGATATCAGCGCATATTGTCCGCACGCCGATGCTGCGCAATGCAGCATTGGATGCCCTGACCGGCGGCAGTATTTTGATCAAGCCGGAAGTGCTGCAGCGTACCGGCAGCTTTAAACTGCGCGGCGCTACCAATGCGCTGCTGCGCCTGACCCGTGAACAATGGAAGCGCGGCGTGGTGGCTTATTCATCAGGGAATCATGCTCAGGCGGTGGCTTGCGCGGCACAGCGCTTCGGCGTCAGCGCGACCATTGTTATGCCGACCGATGCGCCCCTGATTAAGCGCCAGCATACGCAATTCTGGGGGGCGAAAATTGTGGCCTATGAGCGTGACAGCGAGGACCGCGCGGCGATTGCCGCACGGATTTGCGCAGATACCGGTGCGACGCTGATTGCGCCCTATGAACATCCTGATGTGATCGCCGGGCAGGGCACATTGGCGTTGGAACTAGCCGAGGATGCAACAGCTTCTGGCCTTACGATGGATGCAATGATTGTGTGCACTGGCGGCGGTGGGCTGGTGGCGGGCTGTGCGCTGGCGCTCTCGGATGTCTCGCCGCGCACCAAAATCTATGCGGCTGAACCTGCCGATTGGGATGACACGGCGCGGTCTCTGGCGCTGGGGCATCGGGTGGCCAATGACCTACGAGGTTCGAAATTCTGCGACGCGCTGCTGACCCCCACCCCAGGTGAGCTGACCTTTAGCATCAATCTAGCGCTGCTGAGCGGCGGGCTGGCCGCCACGGACGAGGCGGTGCGGGCCGCCATGCAACTGGCCCGCCAGCATCTCAAGCTGGTGGTGGAGCCGGGTGGTGCTGTGGCTCTGGCGGCGCTGCTGAGCCGTTATAATGCCAAAGGCCAGGTTGTTGGGGTGGTGCTGTCGGGCGGCAATCTGGATTGAGCCAGCCGGTCAGGCGTGGGTGGCCGCCGGTTTATAGGCGCTGAGCGCCTTCTTCCAATTCATCGGCACTGAGCGCCCAGGCCAGGCGCTTGAAAGCGGTTTCATTGTTCGTGCGCGGAATGGTGAAGATCGGTATGCGTGGCGCAAACTTTGCCATCGCATAGGCGGTCTCGTCGGGCGGAACCGGTGAGGTCAGGCTCTCGCTTAGCACAATCGCATTGACATTCACTTGCCGCGCCTGCAGCGCCTCAACCGCTGTGAGGGTGTGGCTGATGGTGCCGAGATACGTGCCGGCCACCAGGATGGCGGGGATTTCAAGGGCGGCGATCCAGTCCCGCACCGTGTAGAAATTATCAAGCGGCACCATCGCACCGCCGACACCCTCAACCAGCATCAGCCCAGGCGCGGCCTCGGCGGCGATGCGGCAGAAGGTGAGGATCGAACGCAGGCTGATGCTGCGGTTCTCGCGGATGGCGGCCATGTCAGGCGCCAGAGGGGCGGCAAAGCGCCAGGGCGAGATGGCGGCGATGGTCTGCTCATTAACCGGCTTGCCCATGGCGGCCAGCAATGCGCCAGCGTCGCTGGCCTCGGGGTTGGAATTATTATAGCCGCTCATGATGGGTTTAATGCCCATAGCGTCAATCCCGGCCTGCCGGGCAGCGCGGATGATGCCGGCTGTGACATAGGTTTTGCCAATATCGGTCCCGGTGGCGGTCACGAAAAACGGTTTCATAGCCTTATCGTTATCGCCAATGGGCGCGTTCCTGCAAGGTTTTGTCTGGGCTTTTCAGGCGGTCGGCATGGGTTTACGGTCATGTTTACAAAATTTGGGAGGTTGTTAATGCCGGAAGCCATGGTCGAGAGCGCAAGTAACAGCAAGCCGCGTTGGAGCCGCGAGGCTGTGGCGGCGTTATTGGCGCTGCCGTTCCCTGAGTTGATGTTCCGGGCGATGGCTGTGCACCGGGCGCATTTCAACCCGGCGGCGGTACAAATTTCCACGTTGCTGTCGATTAAAACCGGCGGTTGCCCGGAAGATTGCGGCTATTGCCCGCAGGCGGCTTCATATGAAACCGGTACCCCGGCCTCCAAGCTGATGGCGGTGGAAACTGTGCTGGCGCAGGCGCGGGCCGCCAAGGAAAAGGGCGCGCAACGGTTTTGCATGGGGGCGGCCTGGCGCTCACCAAAGGCGCATGATCTGGATAATGTGTGCAGCATGATCGAGGGCGTGAAGGCGCTGGGGCTGGAGACGTGCGTGACGTTGGGGATGCTGAGCGCACCGCAGACCGCCCAACTGAAAGACGCCGGACTGGATTATTATAATCATAATTTGGATACCTCGCCGGAATATTACGGCAAAATAATTACCACCCGCACCTATCAGGACCGGCTGGATACGTTAGCCAATGTGCGCGACGCTGGGATAAATGTTTGCTGCGGCGGTATTGTGGGGATGGGCGAGGATGAGCTTGACCGTGCCGGGCTGATTGCCACCTTGGCAAGCTTACCGACCCCGCCGGAATCCGTGCCGATCAATGCGCTGGTGGCGGTGGCGGGCACGCCGCTGGCCGATGCCACGCCGATTGATGCGATTGATTTTGTCCGCACCATCGCGGTGGCCCGCATAACCATGCCCACCAGCTATGTGCGCTTGTCAGCCGGGCGCGAGGCGATGAGCGATGAAGCCCAGGCGCTTTGCTTTTTGGCTGGCGCCAACTCGATCTTTCATGGTGACACGTTGCTGACGACAAAAAATGCCACGGTCAGCCATGATGAGGCACTGTTTGCAAAACTGGGGTTGCACCCGCTAGGCCAAACAACAGGCCATTAGTGTGGATTGGCTGCAAACCGGCTGGCGGCATGTGTGGTTGCCGTATGCCCAAATGCAAACCGCACCGCTGCCGCTGCCGGTGGTGCGCACCCAAGGGGCTGAGATTCATCTGGCCGATGGCCGGGTGTTGGTTGATGGCATAGCCTCCTGGTGGACCGCTTGCCATGGCTATAATCACCCGCATATTGCACAGGCCGTGGCAGCCCAGTTGCAGGCCATGCCGCATGTGATGTTTGGCGGGCTGGCGCATGAGCCGGCGTATCAGCTTGCCACCCGCCTGGCGGCGTTGCTGCCAGAGCCGCTGAACCGGGTGTTTTTTACTGACTCAGGCTCAGTGGCGGTGGAGGTGGCGCTTAAAATTGCCGTGCAGTCTCGCTTGAATAAAGGCGAGCGCGGGCGCACCAAAATTCTGGCTTTCACCGGCGGCTACCATGGCGACACGCTGGGCACGATGGCGATTTGCGACCCCGAGGAGGGGATGCACAGCATGTTCGCCGGGCTGCTTACGCAACATCCGGTGATTGGTTTGCCGCGCGATGGCGCCAGCACACAGGCGTTTGATGATTTTATTGAAGTGCATGCCAAAACCCTGGCAGCGATTATTGTTGAGCCGCTGGTGCAAGGGGCGGGCGGCATGCTGCTGCACCCCCCTGAAGTGCTGCGGCACTTGCGCAAGGCGGCTGACCATTACGGGCTGACACTTATATTCGATGAAATTTTCACCGGTTTTGGCCGCACCGGAACCATGTTTGCCTTTGAGCAAGCCGGGGTGGTGCCGGATATCATCACGCTTTCCAAAGCGCTGACCGGCGGCACGCTGCCGCTGGCGGTGACGATTGCGACCGATGAATTGTTTGCAGCGTTTCTTTCAGACTCTGCCAGCACCGCGCTGATGCACGGGCCAACTTATATGGCCAATGCGCTGGGAGGTGCGGCAGCCAATGCGTCGCTGGATTTGTTTGAAACAGCGCCACGGTTGCAGCAGGCGGCTGCGATCTCGGCGCGGTTATCCGCCGAGCTGGAGCCCTGCCGGGGGTTGCCGGGCGTTGTGGATGTGCGGGTGTTGGGCGCCATTGGGGTGGTGGAGCTTGCCGCCATTGCCAACCCGGCGGCGTTACGGCTGAAACTGGTGGCGCAAGGCGTGTGGGTGCGCCCGTTTCGTAATATTGTTTACCTGACCCCGGCACTCACCATTACGCCTGCGCAGCTTAGCCGACTGACCAGCGCGATTTATCAGGTTCTCAGCGCCTACTGACGGGAGTGGGCAGCATCGCCGATTATGTTATGCTGAGTGTATCATGCTAGCCGGAGGGAACTCGCCATGCCGCCGCCGCCGATTGTCAACAAATTGCCGCTTGATAAAATCAAGCAGCTTAACGATCAGATCGCCATTCGTTCTAACGCGATTTTCGCGACGATGGGGTTTTTCTGGTTCTGTTTAATTTTCTCGCTACTGCCGCTGAAATGGCCGGATACGATGCCGTTTGTGCAATATGCCAGCTCCGGCGTGCTGCAACTTATTGCGCTGCCGTTGCTGGGGGTTGGCACCATTTTGGCGGCAAAATCATCTGACAAACTTGCCAAGGAACAGCATGATGCGGTTTTGGAAACCATGAGTAATATGCACGCACTGATGAGCGAAATCCATCAGCTACATATTGAATTGACCGCTAAGGTCGAGCAATCATTATCAGCAGATGACACTGACTAATTACGAAACCGCAAATAATTATCGCGGGGCAGCGTAAAGCTGCCCCGCGATAATGCAGGTTGTTAAGCGGCTTTGGCTTCGCGGCGGCGCTGGGTGAGAATAAACTCAGTATAGCCGTTCGGCTGGCTGAGGCCTTTGAAAATAAGGTCACACGCCGCCTGGAAGGCGATGCCGTCATAACCGGGTGCCATCGGGGTGTAGGCGGCATCAGCGGCGTTTTGCTTATCCACCACCAGCGCCATGCGCTTGAGGGTTTCCATGACCTGCGCCTCAGTGGTGATGCCGTGCAGCAGCCAGTTGGCCAGATGCTGTGCAGAAATGCGCAAGGTGGCACGGTCTTCCATCAGTTCCACGTTGTGAATGTCAGGCACTTTGGAACAGCCAACGCCTTGGTCGATCCAGCGTACCACGTAACCCAACAGGCTTTGGCAGTTGTTATCCAATTCCTGTTGCACATCGGCGGGCACCCAGTTGGGGCGGTCTGCCAGGGGTGGGGTTAGCAAATCAGATAATTTGGCAGGCGCGCGGCTTGCAAGCTCGGCCTGGCGGGCAGAGACATCAACCGCGTGATAATGGGTGGCGTGCAATGTGGCAGCGGTGGGGGAGGGCACCCACGCTGTGTTGGCGCCGGCGCGCGGGTGGGCAATTTTTTGTACCAGCATGGCGGCCATATCATCAGGCGCTGCCCACATGCCTTTGCCGATTTGGGCTTTGCCTTGCAGGCCACATTCCAGCCCGAAATCAACATTGCGGTCTTCATAGGCTTTGATCCAGGCGGCGTTTTTAATTTCAGCTTTGCGCACCATGGGGCCAGCCACCATGGCGGTGTGGATCTCATCGCCGGTGCGGTCCAAAAAGCCGGTGTTGATGAACACCACGCGGTTTTTGGCGGCCCCAATGCAGGCTTTGAGGTTGGCGCTGGTGCGGCGTTCCTCATCCATAATGCCCATTTTCATGGTGTTGGCAGGCAGGCCCAGGAGGTTTTCCACCGCGCCAAAAATCTCATTGGCAAACGCCACTTCTTCCGGGCCGTGCAGCTTGGGTTTAACAATATAAATAGAGCCCTTGCGGGAGTTTTTGATGCCCCCGGTGCGGGCAATATCATGCATGGCGATCAATGCGGTGAATACCGCATCCAGGATCGTTTCAGGCACCTGTTTGCCGTCAGCGGTTAAAATGGCATCAGACAGCATATGGTGCCCCACGTTGCGCACCAGCATGAGCGAGCGGCCAGCCAGGGTGAGGTCACCGCCGTTCGGGGCGGTGTAAACGCGGTCGGCGTTCAGCTTGCGCTCAAAGGTTTTGCCACTCTTCTGCACCGGGGCGGTGAGGGTGCCGTTCATCAGCCCCAGCCAGTTGCGGTACACCTCAACTTTGTCAGCGGCATCAACCGCGGCCACGCTGTCTTCACAGTCCATAATGGTGCTGATGGCGGATTCCAAAATAATATCCGCAACCCCGGCAGCGTCAGTTTTGCCGGTGTTGCTGGCCGGGTTGATGATGATTTCAGCGTGCAGATTATGGTTTTTCAGCAAAATCGCGCTGGGTTGTGTGGGCGTGCCGGTGAAGCCCGCAAATTTTGCTGCATCCTGCAGGCCGGTTTCACCGCTGGGGAGGGTGACCGCCAGATGGCCGTTTTTCACCCGGTAGGCTTTGGCATCAGCGTGGCTGCCGGTGGCCAGGGCGAAGTTGGCATCCAGAAAGGCGCGGCCACGGGCCACCACTTTGGCACCACGGATTTGATTGTAGCCCGCACCACGGGCGGCACCATCAGCATCCGAGATTGCATCGGTGCCATAAAGCGCGTCATAAAAACTGCCCCAGCGGGCGTTGGCGGCGTTGAGCGCGTAGCGGGCGTTGGAAACCGGCACCACCAGTTGCGGCCCGGCGATGAGCGCGATTTCATCATCCACCCGGTCAGTTGTTACGGCCACCTCAGCCGGGACGGGCACCAGATAGCCGATGCTGGTGAGAAATTCCTGGTACTGCGCTTGGTCCAGCGTTTGGCCTTTATGTTGGGTGTACCAGGCATCAATTTGAGCCTGAATAGCATCGCGCTTGGCCATCAGGGCGGCGTTGCGGGGGGCGAATTCGGCCAGTAATTTCGCCAGGCCATCCCAGAATGCGGTGGCAGTAAGGCCGGTGCCGGGCAGGGCTTCATTGACGATGAAATCATGCAGCACCGTGGCGATGTGAAGGTTCGCTGCTGTTATGCGGTCATGGCTCATCAAGGGCTCCTGTATATTTGGGTATTGCGTGCCCGTACTGCCGCATCAAGGTAGTGTCACGCAAGGGGCGGGCCATTGCTTGCGCCAGATTTGGCCCGTTAGAGCAGAGTAGCGTTTGGTGGGGTCATTCCATTCAACCAAACACGGCCAATTTGCTCGGCAAACCAATGAGAGAGCACGATTGACCTGAGGTAACCGTGCTCTAGGATTGTGGCCATGCAGAATGGTGTTTTTAGCAAAGCTGACAGCCCGCGCATCGGGATTGCTGTTACAACTTATAATCGCCGCGCGCTGGTTTGCCGACAGGCAGCTGCACTGCGCCAGTTTACCGAAGGTAACTACGCACTGGTATTCTGCGATGACGGCTCAAATGATGGTACTCCGCAAGCGCTGCGCGAGGCCGGGGAAATTGTAATCCAGGGTGTTAACCGCGGCATTGCCTGGAACAAAAACCGTGGCATTTTTTACCTGATGGCGGTTTGCGGCTGCGATATAGTGATTTTGCTAGATGATGACATGCTGCCCGATGAACCGGGCTGGCAGGCGCGCTGGGTACAAGGGGCGGATCGTTTTGGCATGGTGAATTATATTCCCGAAGGCCGGGTGCCCGGGCTGGATGCAACCACGTGCACACCGCAGGCGCCAGGGCTGACAACAGACCTGCTGGGTGCCTGCATTGCCTTTCATCGCTATGCCTGGGCCATGGTGGGGTATATGAACCCGCGCTTTCAAAGATATGGCCATGAACATACTGAATTCACCAACCGGTTTCTGCGCAACGGCTTTGGCGGGGTTATTAAGGGGCATGGGGACCAGGCCGCGTATTATTATTTTGTAATTTGCGGGGGCATTCAGCTGGCCGGGGTGACCAGCCATGGCACGGCTGAGGATGTGGCGCTAAATGCCCGGATTTGGCAAGAAATTGAAGCGCTGCAACAACATACCTTTAGCCCACCCTGGATAAATGACGCCGAACGGATGGAGTTTTTGGCTGAAATCCGCCTGTCTCAGGCAGGGTTTTCAGTATGTTTGCCACGGCAATCCGAGGATTTTGCCTTTCGCCGGTGACCCCCGGGCGGACTTGCAAGCGGGGGCTATTTGGGTCATCACCATTCACAGGTGTTTGAACCTGCGCGTTTTTGGCCATAAATGGCCATGACAGCCGCACAAACCCTGCCAATACTTAAACGGACAGGTTCGACAAATCTGTCCAACGAAATACAAGGACCGATGACCGCTCGCCTTACTGAATTCTTTTTTATCAGCTTTGGCATGGCGTGGCTCCGGTCCCTCCACCCCCGTTTTTCACTTAATTTTTGCCGCCAGGAAGCCGCGTTGAACCGCGCTGAGCCGGGGCCGGCATCTCGGAGCTTATCTTTCAATGACCAAAAAAATATTAATCGACGCCAGCCACGCGGAAGAAACCCGCGTGGTGGTGCTGGATGGCAACCGGCTTGAGGATTTCGATGTTGAAACCGCAACCCGCAGACAGATCAAAGGCAATATCTATCTAGCCAAGGTTATCCGGGTCGAACCCAGCCTGCAGGCGGCGTTCGTTGAATATGGCGGTAATCGCCATGGCTTTCTGGCGTTTGGCGAAATTCATCCGGATTATTACCAGATTCCGCTGGCTGACCGGCAGCGCCTGCTGGCGATGCAGGCCGAGGATGATGACGATGAGGCCGAGAGCGAGGCCGAAACCGAGGCGCTGAACGACCCGGCGCAAAATGACCCAGCACCTGAGGCTGAGCTGGCCCCGGAAAGCCCGGTGGATGGTTTTAACGAAGTGCCGGAGTTTATGCCGGATACAGGTGCTGCCCAGGCGCTGGAGATCAGGCCGATCGCCATTGTCGCTGCGGCCCCGCCGGAGTTTGACGAGGCGGATGTGAGATCGGACGTTGATGTAACTCCGATTGTTGAACCGGTCTTTGAAGCAACTGTTCCCGCGCAAGCGCCGCTCCAGGATATCTCGGCGGCAGATCCGGCTGCCGAGGAACCGGCTGGCGAGACCTCTGAGGATACGCCCGCCGTGGCTGAATCTGTCGGCGACGCTGAACTGAATTTTGAGGACGTTCCTGAAGCTCCGGCCCCGGAAAGCTTAGGGGGTGATGGCGATGACGCGGCGGAAGCCCGCGAGCGCCGTCAGCGCCAGCGCTTTTTGCGCAATTATAAAATTCAGGACGTGATCCACCGCCGCCAGATCATGCTGATCCAGGTGGTGAAGGAGGAGCGCGGCAATAAGGGGGCCGCGTTAACCACGTATTTGTCATTGGCTGGCCGTTTCTCGGTGTTGATGCCCAATTCGCCCTCCGGCGGCGGGGTGTCTCGCAAGATTACCTCAGTGGCGGACCGCCGGCGATTGAAGGAAGCGATGGCGGAGCTGGATGTGCCTCCCGGCATGGGGTTGATTGTGCGCACCGCCGGTGCCAACCGCCCGAAGCCTGAGATTATCCGCGATTGTGAGTATTTATTGCGCTTGTGGGATGATATTCGCGAGCGCACGTTTGAATCCTCAGCTCCGGCCCTGATTTATGAAGAAGCCTCGCTGATTAAACGCACCATCCGCGATGTTTATACCCGCGATGTCGATGATGTGCTGGTGGATGGTGAGGAGGGCTTCCGCGCGGCGCGTGACTTTATGCGCATGTTGATGCCGGCGAACGCCAAAAAAGTGCAGCTTTGGACGGAAGGCCAGCCGTTATTTGCCAAGCACCAGGTGGAAGCGCAATTGGATGCGATGTTGAACCCGACGGTGCAGTTGCGCTCGGGCGGCTATATCGTGATCAACCAGACTGAGGCGCTGGTGGCAATTGATGTGAACTCTGGCCGCTCAACCCGCGAGCGCTCAATTGAGGACACAGCGCTGCGCACCAACATGGAAGCCGCTGAGGAAGTGGCCCGCCAGGTGCGGATGCGTGATTTGGCCGGGCTGATTGTGATCGATTTTATCGACATGGAGAGCCGCAAGAATAACGCCGCTGTTGAGCGGAAAATGAAAGATTCGCTGAAAAACGACCGCGCCCGGATTCAAATTGGCAACATCAGCCATTTTGGTTTGATGGAAATGAGCCGCCAGCGGCTGCGGCCCTCATTGGCGGAAGCATCCTTGATCACCTGCCCGCATTGTGCGGGCATGGGCCATATTCGCAGCCCCGAGAGTGCCGCCTTGCATATTTTGCGTGCCATCGAGGATGAGGGTGCTAAATTCCGCGCCGCTGAGATTATGGTGGTGCTGCCTGCTGAAATTGGGTTGTATCTGTTCAACCATAAGCGCGACCGGCTTGCCGCTATTGAGGCCCGCTATGCCATGCAAGTGTTATTTTCAACGGATGTCAGCCTGACCGGCTCGAACTTCCGGATTGAGAAGCTGAAGGCACAAACCGCGCCGATGCCAACCCCGGCCGCCTATCACGCAACGCCAGCGATCACCAACCACACCCCGCAGCCCGATATTATTGAAGCTGAGGATGAGGTTGAGGATGAGGCTGAGACCGAAACCGCCGCGACGGTACCGGGTGCCGCTGAAACCGCCGAGGAAGGCGAGCGCAAACGCCGCCGCCGCCGCCGCCGTGGCAAACGCCGTTTTGAGCCTGGCAGCGAGCCGGGCCAGAATGCCGCGGGCGAAACCAATGATGAGGCGGAAGACTCGGATGCTGGTGAGCCGGGCGATGATCAGCCCAGCGAGATCGATTTGGTGATGGCCGCTGAGCTTGGTGATCAACCGGATGCAACGGGTGAAGCCGGGACCACTGATGGGTCCGAGGAAAAAACCCGCCGCCGCCGCTCGCGTGGGGGCCGCCGCCGGAAACCCGCCGTTGAGGGTGAGGCCCAGCTTGAGGTGCCAGTTGAGGCGCCACCCCATGCAGCGCCAGCGTATGTGCCCGAGCCGGTTTATGCCGACATTGCCGATATTTTCGAAGCCGCTGAACGCGCTGAAGAGGCAGCCGCCCGCGCGCGTGCGCAAGCCCGCATGGCGCCGCTACCCGAGCCGCTACCCGAAGTGACGATGCCCGAGGCTCAAGCGCTTCCGGCTGCCGTGATGGCTGCCGAGGTTTTGGAAGCTGAGCCAGAACCAGCAACGCCGCCCGCCGGCCCGCTGGTGCAGCCAACCATTATCAGCGCCGATGCGCCGACCGCCGATAAAAAACGGGGCTGGTGGCGGCGTTAAGCCGCCATGAGCGAAACAAAGCACTGGCGGCGCTAAGCCGCCGTTGCATCCTTTGTCATCCCCCAAAACCCGTAATCCCCGCGCAGGCGGGGATCTTCTAACCAAGGCATGCCGGTTAAATCCGATTAGACTTGAAAAACCACCCGAAAAAGCGAAATATACAGCGTGGCATGTAGCCACTATATAAAGGAATTCAGTCTCCATGGCTTTCAATCCTGACGGCAACTCCTA